>CAIRBT010000072.1 GCA_903876875.1 uncultured Geobacteraceae bacterium | reverse complement strand
GCTGGGTGGGGTAATCACCCAGATTGGCGACATCGCATATGATAACAGTGTCAAGACTCAGCTTAAACGGATTAAAGATATATTACAGAAGGGGTAGGAGCATCCATGGAAATCAGAGCCGAAGAGATCAGCGAGATCATTAAAAAACAGATCAAAGAGTATGGCAAAGAGGTTGAAGTGTCCGAAACCGGCACCATCATCTCCATCGGCGACGGTATTGCCCGTATTCACGGACTGGCAGGCGCCATGGCCGGTGAGTTGCTGGAGTTTCCCGGCGGCGTGAGCGGCATGGTTCTTAACCTTGAAGAAGACAACGTCGGTGCCGCTATTCTTGGTGAGTTCTCCGAAATCAAAGAGGGCGACACCGTTAAGCGTACCGGTCGTATTACCGAGGTTCCGGTTGGACAGGCTCTGGTTGGCCGTGTTGTTAACGCCATCGGACAGCCTATCGACGGTAAGGGTGCCATCAATACCAGCAGTTTCAGCAAGGTAGAGATCAAGGCACCTGGCATCGTTGACCGTAAATCGGTTCATCAGCCAATGGCTACCGGCCTGAAAGCAATCGACTCCATGGTTCCAATCGGCCGTGGCCAGCGTGAACTTATCATTGGTGACCGTCAAACCGGAAAAACTGCCGTTGCTATCGACACCATCATCAACCAGAAGGGTGGCGATGTTGTCTGTATCTATGTTGCTATCGGTCAGAAGCGCTCAACTGTTGCACAGGTTGTCTCCAAGTTGACCGAGCATGGTGCCATGGATTACACAATCGTTGTTGCGGCAACAGCTTCCGAGTCGGCACCGCTTCAGTTCATCGCACCGTACACCGGTGTCACCATGGGTGAATACTTCCGTGATAACGGTAAGCATGCCCTGATTATCTATGATGACCTTTCCAAGCAGGCCGTTGCCTATCGTCAGTTGTCACTGTTGCTGCGTCGCCCGCCAGGACGTGAAGCTTATCCGGGTGACGTTTTCTATCTGCACAGTCGTCTGCTTGAACGCGCCTGTAAGTTGTCCGATGCCCGTGGTGCAGGGTCGCTTACCGCTCTGCCGATCATTGAAACACAGGCCGGTGACGTTTCTGCGTACATCCCGACCAACGTTATTTCCATTACGGATGGTCAGATCTACCTTGAATCCGACCTCTTCTTCTCGGGTGTTCGTCCGGCCATTAACGTCGGTCTGTCTGTATCCCGCGTCGGTGGTTCAGCCCAGACCAAATCAATGAAGCAGGTTGCCGGTACCCTCCGTCTTGACCTTGCCCAGTATCGTGAAATGGCCGCCTTCGCTCAGTTCGGATCTGATCTTGACAGAGCGACTCAGATGCAGCTTGAGCGTGGTGTCCGTCTGGTTGAGATTCTCAAGCAGCCCCAGTACCGTCCGATTGCCAACGAGAAGCAGGTTCTGGTCATCTTTGCTGCCAACAACGGCTTCCTCGATGAGTACCCGGTGTCGGCACTGCGTAAGTACGAAACCGAACTCTATGCCTTCTTTGATAATCGTCAGGCCGAACTGCTCGCAGAACTGCGCGACAAAAAAGCTATTGATGATGGTTTGAAGGGTAAGATCATTGCCGCACTTGGCCAGTTGAAGAAGGAATTTACCGCGTAAACAAGGACGGTTTGAGATATGGCAAGCCTTAAAAGCATTAAAAAACGGATCGTATCCGTAAAAAATACACGCCAAATCACCAAAGCCATGAAAATGGTTTCGGCGGCAAAATTGCGCCGTGCCCAGGAAAATGTCGTTGCTGCTCGTCCCTACGCCAAAAAACTCGGCGAAGTACTGCAGACACTGGCATCTAATCTGGAAGGTGATCAGCATCCGTTGTTGGAAAAACGTGATGCGAAAAAGCTCTTGCTGATCGTGCTCACCTCTGACCGTGGTCTGTGCGGTGGTTTTAATACCAACCTCTGCAAGGCTGCCGACCGTTACCTGAAGGAAAAAGCTGCTTCTTATGAGCAGATCAGCGTCATGACTATCGGTCGCAAGGGCAATGAATTTTTGAGAAGCCGATATACGGTGTACCGGAACTTTGCCAATGTGCTTGCCAAGCCAAGTTATGCAACCGCTGCGACCATTTCTCAGGATATTATCGACGGTTTTGTCGCCGGTGAATATGATCAAGTTGAATTGCTGTATAACTCTTTCCGCACGGTTATGAGTCAGGACATTACTTTTCAGCAGATGCTGCCGGTCTGCCCGGAAGTGACAACCGCCGTTGATGAGACTCCGGTTGAGTTCATCTACGAGCCTTCGGTTGGTGAGCTGCTGGCCGAGATATTGCCGAAAAACATCGAAGTGCAGATATTCAAGGCGATGCTTGAAACCGTTGCCGGTGAACATGGTGCCCGTATGACCGCCATGGATAGTGCTTCGAAAAATGCGAATGAAATGATTGGCAAGCTGACACTCCAGTACAACCGGGCTCGTCAGGCAGCCATTACAACCGAGTTGATGGAAATCATCTCCGGTTCAGAGTCAATCAAAGGTTAATACTACTTACGTCACGTATCACTATATGAGGCCCCAGGGCCGCAGGAGGACACCGTTCCATGAGTCAGAATACAGGTAAAATTTCGCAGGTTATCGGCGCCGTTATCGACGTTGAATTTGAGCCCGGCAAGCTGCCGGAGATCT
>CAIRBT010000071.1 GCA_903876875.1 uncultured Geobacteraceae bacterium | reverse complement strand
CTCATTGAGAATGTTGTAACCCACGACCCAATCGTTGTCCGCATATCTCTGAACAATTTTCATCCAGAGATCAATAGCGCGAGGCTGATACACTGTTGGTTCTGTCCATAATCTCGCCGTGCCGTCTGCGTCGGCAATGTTGTCTGCACTCTGGCCGCCCGGCGCACCATGCATGTCCCAAATGAGCCATAATTGATATTTTGTGCACCATGCCACGATGTTGTCAAGTATCCTCCATCCCTCGGGATCGTAATTATACGGAGCGGTGGCAGGCTGGCCGGAACGGGGTTGGATGAGGTTCGCATTAAAGGATATCCGGACTGAATTGCATCCCCATGCCTTCATGGAACAGAAGTCTTTTTCTGTTGTATAGTTATCATGAAACAGCTTCCAGAACTGTTTGGCGGTGACGGTGTCTTGTCCGACCAGATCAAGAACGCCGGCCTCCATCTCTCTCGGCGCATCGTAACTCTTGCTTGTGATCTTCCACATGTATCCCTCAGTCATGAGCCAGTTACCCAGCCCGAATCCTCTCAGAATAACAGTGGCGTTATTTTCATCAAGGATTTTCCCTGCGCTGCAATGCAGCTGCCTTCTCCCCAGCGCGCTCGAATCCACGAACGACCCCATAACCATCATCAATGCAAGGACCCCCATCAGCATCAATGATTTCCTTGAGCAAAAAGGATGATTCATACGCTCTCCCTCCCCTTTCCTAAAAGTGTAAAAGGCGACGTCATTAATTTTATGGATAAAAATGTTGTTTAAGCGGTTTAGAAGCCTGTCTTTTAGTGACGCCTCCCCCTCACGCCATATAATATATGCTTATTATTCCGTTTCCACAAAATATTATTCAAGATTTTTCTTACTTAAAGGATATCCATAACCGGCTTAAACGGAACCCTGGCAGTACTGTTTTATCCTGCAAATCCTGACCATCCTGGTAAAAAAAAGGCCCCGGATCTCTCGATCCGAGGCCTTCACTTTTACACCCAAAAGACAGATTACTTAACAGCCTTAAAATGTTTGGAGACGAGCTTGGTCATCTCGAACATGCTGACTGTCTTCTTGCCGCCGAACACGGCCACGAGTTTGTCGTCACCATTGATGTTTCTCCTGTTCTTCTTGTCCTGGAGACCGTTTTTCTTGATGTAGGCCCACAGTTTCTTGGTGATTTCGGTGCGGGGCACTGCCTTGTCGCCGATGACCGCTGCAAGGGCCGGGTCGGGTGACTGGGGTGTCATGAACGCCGCATTGGGTTTCCGTTTGCCTTTTGCCATCTGTAAACCTCCTTGAAAGTGGTGAAGAGGAACCGAACCTAAAAGGCTGCTATATTAATACTATTTTTCGGGCAAGGTGTCAAACATTTTTGATGTTTTTTTCCTCTGGCATCATAGGGGAATTCGGGGGTTTGCCGCCGGGGCGCGCAGCAGTTTCGGGCGCCGCGCCGGAAAGACATTGCGCCGGCGTCCGGCCGTTGTGCCGCAACGTCAAGCTATTTTTCCCTTTTAGCAATATTTTTCATAGGGAAAAGCCCTCAATCGCGCTATGAAAAATTGGAGACAAGGAACCCTACAACAGGATGGTATTCCCCGGCAATTACCCACAATATCTTGTGGAAATGGGCGTTTTTTCAAAAACAGGGGACCAGGGCCGATTCCATGCCGGACCGTGCCGCGGCGGTGCGCGACCGCTCCGCGAGCGACTCCGCATACCGCGCCGAAACCCCGGGGTCGAACAGGATTTTCCGGTATTTCTCGATAAGACCGGGTTCAAACGACCGTAGAAAAACGCAGAGCGAATCCCAGACGCCGTACCTGATATTGAGTTTGTCAAGGTACACCCGGCCGGGCCTGATGCGCCGCAGCTCGCCGAACATCGCCTCCAGGTCGGCCTGCCTGTCCGTGATAAACGGCATGAGCGGGCCGAAAAATACATGGGTTTTTATGCCGAGGCCGGCCGCCTTTTCAAGCACAGCGATACGCTGTGCCGCCATGCTTGCGGCCGGCTCGATACGGCCCGCAAGCGATTCGTCGAGCGTTGTGATGGTCATGCCGACATCAACACTGTCCGGGTGAGCTGCGAAAAGGTCGAAATCACGTTCAACCAGGGCATTTTTAGTCAGGACAGTCACTTTGAAGCCGTTTTCCAGCAGGATCTTCACACACTCGCGGGTAAGCCCGTATTTTGCCTCCACGGGCTGCCAGCCGTCGCACACCGAGCTTACAAATACTTCCCCTGGTCTCTTTTTTTTCACTTCCCTTGCCAGCACCGCAGCCGCATTCACCTTTATATCGACAAATTCACCCCATTTTTCAGGGTGCGGCCTGAATTTCTCCATATACCTTGCGTAGCAATACACGCACCCGTGGCCGCAGCCGCCATAGCAGTTGAGACTGTAATCGGAAAGGCCTGATTTGCTGAGGATTGATTTACACTGGATTTCGCGGAGAACAGGCTGGGGCATATCAACCCTCGGAGGTTACAATCTGCCACTGGTTGTTGCCCGGTATCTGCTTCAGGATATACGTGTTCCCATCATCGGCAAACACCCTGAAATAGGAGCAGCCCGGACTGTACCACCGGTCTTCAATGGAGACGGAGCAGCTGCCGGCACCGATATCCCAGAGTACCAGATCATCCTGTAGCTGCAATTTAGCCAGGGTGACGGCGCGTACCTCCTGCTTGGTGATGAGTTTCTTTGAGGAGTGGAATTCGTCATCATCAATACCGATCAGCGGATAACTCACCAGGTTTGGCTCGTAGGTACGAATTAAAATTAAAATATTAAGCTCGGAGGCGGCAATATCCAGAAGCCCCCGCACCGTCGTTTTGGTAAACTTTTCGCTGAGCATTCCCAAATCTTCGCAGAGCCACGCCTCGTACCCCTCGGCCCCCCGATCTATTAACTCAGCTGCAATTGCTGCCGGTGTGTTGCTCTTGTCGGTCAGCACGCAGGCTTTCTCGGCGGCAATGATCTTGTCAACCGCCTGGTGCATGCCACGGCCATGAACCGAGACGAAAATACCATCGTCCCACGGTTCCTTGATGCGGGCAAAGGCGTACTGCATGCTGGTGACGTTGGGGAAAATCTCAAGCCGCTCCTTGGGAAGATTGCGGAGCAGAAAGCGGGAGATGCCGAAAAAGGTTGGATCACCGGAGGCCAGCAGCACCACTCGTTTTTCACTTTTTTTCAGGAAGGCGATCAGCTCGGAAAGATCCCCCAGTTCCCGCTTTTCACCGGTAAAATCCGGGAATATCTCAAGGTGTCGCCGATGGCCGATCATGATATCTGCCGTGCCAATAATCTCCAGCGCTTTGGCCGGAAAGCCGTCCCAACCGGTAAAACCGGCTCCTATGAGGTAGATCGTCTGCTCTGCCATATTCTGTATGCCCTCGGTAAAAGTCTGATGCGTATCGGTTGACTATACCATCGGCATCGGGAAAAATCATCAGATTACTTTGTGAAAATGTTACCGGTGCCGTGAACGACACAAGATGTGGAGATTGTCATGCCATCCCCCACTGCTGTATTGACTAATCGCGTCAATAGTGTCAAAAGATAACAACAACTATTACACGGTAAAGGAGCATGGCATGGCACGAGCAGCAGCCCGTCACATATTGGTGGCAACGAAGGAAGCATGTGAAGCATTAAAGGCCAAAATCGAAGGAGGCGAGGACTTTGCAGCCTGTGCAAAGGAACACTCTACCTGTCCTTCCGGCAGAAGCGGCGGTGCTCTGGGAGAATTCGGGCCGGGGCAGATGGTAAAAGAGTTTGATACGGTGGTATTTACCGGCGAAGTCGGTAAGGTGCTCGGCCCGGTTCAGACACAGTTCGGCTATCACCTGATAGAAGTTACCTCACGGACCCCCTAGGACAGTTACCATGAAGTTACTCGATGGAAAATTATGTGCCGAAAGTCTGGTGAAAGACATCTCCCGGCGGGTTGCCGGTTACGTCGATTCGGGCCTGCGCAAGCCCCATATGACGGTAATTCTGGTCGGCGAACATGCCCCCAGTGAGTCATACGTCAAGTCGAAGATAACGTCCTGTAAGAGTGCCGGTTTCGAGAGTGCCCTGCTCCGCTTCCCCGAGCAGATCGGTGAAGCGGAGTTGCTGGCAAAAATCGCCGAAATCAATGGTGACCACGCCACCGATGGACTGATTGTGCAATTACCGTTACCCAAGCATATCAATCCTCAGAACATCATCAATGCCATTGATCCGGTAAAGGATATCGACGGGTTCCATCCGACCAACTTCGGACGTATGACCCTGGGGCAGAAGGCGTTTCGCCCGGCAACCGCCTACGGGATCTGCAAGCTGCTGCAATTTTACGAAATCCCGATCAAGGGGAAGCATTGCGTCGTCATCGGCCGGTCAAACATCGTCGGCAAACCGATCTCCATCATGCTCTCCAATGATTTTGAAATCGGTAACGCCACCGTCACCTTGGCCCACATAGAAACCCCCCGCGAACTCCTCCTGGACGAAACCAGACGGGCAGACATCATCGTGGTGGCGGTCGGTATTCCGGGTTTCATCACGGAAGACATGGTCAAGGAGGGGGTGGTAATGATCGATGTGGGGATCAACCGCCTGGAAAGCGGCAAGCTGGTGGGGGATGTGGATTTTGACGGCGTCAGCGAAAAATGTTCCTGGATCACCCCGGTTCCCGGCGGGGTAGGGCGGATGACCGTGGCGGCCCTCATGGTCAATACGCTGATGGCGTACACTGACAATTTCAACCTCGAATAATTATCATTTTTTTGCGTCAATGCCAAGCACTTGAAGATGTTGGTTTTTTCAGCTTATTCTCATAGCAAAAATATCTTGATTCCGGAGCGGTGACCAACGTGTGACTAAAGAGTGTCCAGACCTAGGTTAATAATCACAGCCGAATATCCTTTCTTAAATTTAACTACGATGTGCTGACTCTAGAATAACAAGCGTGATTAGTACAGAGTTTTAATTGGTTTCGGTGATTTTAATGCCGTAGGTTGGAGATTTGTTCGAAAGGAATGTTTCCTTCAACTAGAGCGTGTATTCTTTTTTGGGAGCCACCGAAAAAGAGCGGTTCGACAGAAAGTCAAACTGAACCATACCCCCCCCGAAAGCCAATTCGAAGACCGATGATGATTCCCATTAAAGCGATAGTTAGAGAGGCTCTCAGGTGATCCTGATAACACCAGTATTACTTTTTTTCGCTGGTGTATAGGTCATCTTCTCAAGCCTGCCGGAGCAATACCCCGAATTTGAAATCCCTGAAAACGCAGTCATAGTTATTGGGCGAACTCACGACTAAACCCAGAACTCCGAAGATAGCCTCTCGCATAGCGACCTTGATAATGTCCGCCGATGACCCGGATGTTCCTGGGTCGATTCCAATCAGACCTCCAATAGAAGCTTATGCGCCGAGTACGATGACGGCTCCTTCGAGCACTGAGTGTATCCGTCGTCGGATATCCGGGAAAAGATTTTTCATCTTGGCAGCTGCGCAATGAAATAACCCATGTATTATTTTGTTGTTTGCATATAATAACTTTTAGATTATATTCGCTGAGACAACAAATAATACAGAGGTTATTATGAAACCAGCTCATAAAAGGATAATTGTCGAGCAATTGGACAAGACACTTTCCCGCTTCAAAAATGTACAAGACGTTTCTCCACCGCCAAAGGGGTGGATTCGCGCTATCCGTGAGACATTGGGAATGACCGGGAAGCAGTTGGCAGAGCGTCTGAGTGTCCGACAGCCTCGCATCCCAATTTTGGAAAAAGACGAAGTAACCGGTGCCGTATCAATAAAGACCATGCGACAGGCTGCCGAAGCCCTTGACTGCGTTTTTGTCTATGCGTTAGTACCACGCTCTACACTGGAGAATACCATTAGAGAGCAAGTCCGGCAGATCGCAATCGAACGAATGAAGCGCACGACCCACACGATGATGCTTGAAGATCAGCAGCTTCAAGAGCCGGAACGTCAGAAAATGCTGCAATCAATGATAGATGAACTTATGCGGGAGATACCAAAAGAACTTTGGAGTGTGAAATCATGAATTTTGATTATCCGGAAGGCGCAACTCCGCTTGATGCAGACGAAGCGGCGGGATTGCTGCTCACCCATATCACGAATCGTTCTGAACTGGACCGCTGGGAACAGGAAAATATTGCCGAGGCTGAAGCAGCCGTCTTCAGGCGTAAGCAGAAAGATGTGCTAACCGAAACGTATATCAAGCGACTCCATAAAAAAATGTTCGGTAACGTCTGGCGATGGGCAGGCAATTTCCGATCCACCGGTAAGAACATCGGTGTTCCAGCCTGGCAGATCGCTATTGAATTACGAAATTTGTGCGCAGATTGCGCGGTCTGGATCGAACATGGCACTTTTTCGCCGGATGAAATCGGCGTGCGGTTCCATCACCGACTTACGGCAATTCATCCATTCCCCAATGGTAACGGTCGCCATGCCCGGTTGATCACCGACATTGTTCTTGTTCATCTCCTGAACCAAAAACCCTTTACATGGGGCAGCGGCAATCTGGTCAATGTTGGTGATTGTCGATTGCACTATATCAATGCGCTTCGTGCTGCCGACCGCCATGATTATGAACCGTTACTGGGGTTTGTTCAGTCGTAACTAGATGCCGGAAATTCTAGTCGTATATTTCGCATAACCGCTCTAATTAAGAGGGTTTGCGGTGGCTATTTGCCATAAATACTGATATGAATATGCAGTTCTAGAATCCAGTTTACTCGTGAAAAATAATGACTAAATTTCAAGAAAACGAAACCATTGAATTGAAGGAATCTACCTCAGAATTGGCGTCACTCATTACCGGAGCGAAAGCAATCCCATGAACGCTGTAGAAATAGAATCCGCAGTATCCGAATTAGCCCTTCAACCGTTTGATGGTGAGGAGTTCCCGTTTGCCTTTCTCCAGGCATTCGGTAACAAAGAAACGACCATCAAGCGCTTGCGCTCGGGCGCGTCAAACAAGTCGGACATGGGCGGCATCCTCCAGACGAATAACATTCATATCGCAATCGCTCAATTCGGCGAAGTCACCAGAACCCTTGAAACCCTGAAAGCAAGCCCAGCGACCACCAAAGCCAAGGCCCGTTATATCCTCTCAACTGATGGAGCGGATTTTGAGGCTGAGGACCTGGAAACCGGCGAAACTGTTGCCTGTGCCTATCAGAATTTCCCTGACTACTTCGGTTTTTTTCTGCCATTAGCTGGTATCACCACGGTTAAACAGCTACGGGACAGCTCGTTTGACATTCGGGCAACCAGCCGCCTCAACCGGCTTTATGTTGAATTACTGAAAGATAACCCGGAATGGGGCACTGCTGAGCGTCGTCATGAAATGAACCATTTTATGGCTCGGTTGATCTTCTGCTTTTTTGCCGAGGATACGGAAATTTTTAGTGGTAAAGATCTGTTCATAGATACTGTTGAGCAGATGAGCGAACGGGATTCATCCAACACCCATGAGGTTATGGGTGAAATCTTCCGCGCCATGAATACCAAGTACGCCGATCGTGCGAAAGTGAACATTCCCCGCTGGGCCGATACCTTTCCCTACGTAAACGGTGGTCTCTTTTCGGGCAGCGTGGATGTGCCGCGATTCAGTAAAATTGCCAAATCATATCTCTTGCATATCGGTCGCCTTGACTGGACCAAGATCAACCCGGATATATTCGGCTCGATGATACAGGCTGTTGCTGATGATGAGGAGCGCGGTGAGCTGGGCATGCACTACACCAGCGTGCCAAATATCCTGAAGGTGCTCAATCCACTGTTTCTCGACGATCTGAGGGCGCAACTTGAAGAGGCGGGCAATAACACTCGAATGCTCCTTAACCTGCGCAAACGGATGGCCCGGATCAGGGTTTTCGATCCTGCCTGCGGTTCGGGCAATTTCCTGGTCATTGCCTACAAGCAGATGCGGGAAATCGAAAACGCCATCAATGAGCAGCGCGGTGAACCTGGACGCAAGAGCGACATTCCGCTGACCAACTTCCGTGGTATCGAACTGCGTGATTTTGCAGCAGAGGTTGCCCGTCTGGCGCTTATCATTGCTGAATATCAGTGTGATCTGCTCTATCGCGGGCAAAAAGAAGCACTGACTGACTTTTTGCCGCTTGCGGCGGACAACTGGATTACCTGCGGCAATGCCCTGCGGCTGGATTGGCTGAGTATCTGCCCACCAACCGGGACGGGAGTAAAGTTGCGGGGTGACGACCTCTTCAGCACTCCGCTTGATCAGGCGGAGATTGATTTTGTGAATGAGGGGGGGGAAACATATATTTGTGGGAACCCTCCTTATTTGGGAAGCACATGGCAATCTGAGGAACAAAAAGACGAATTAAAAGCCATCTTCGCCCACCGTACTAAAAATTGGAAATCGTTGGATTATGTAGCTGGTTGGTTCATGAAAGCCGCGGATTATGGGCAGTACACTCCTGCCGTTGCTGCCTTTGTGTCTACCAACTCAATCTGTCAAGGATCACAAGTACCGATTTTGTGGCCATTGATTTTTGTCGGTGGCCAGCAGATTGAATTCGCTCATACATCGTTCAAGTGGGCAAACCTTGCCAGCAATAACGCAGGAGTAACAGTTGTAATCGTTGGTATTACCAGGTCAACTGGGAATACGCGCAGGTTGTTCTCAGTAACTGACGACGGTATTACTATTGAGAAACAAACCGATTTCATTAATGCTTATCTTGTCAGCGGAATTGATGTGATTGTTTCGCCAATCGCCAAACCAAACGATGGCCGTGGCTTAATGGAATGGGGAAACAAACCAACAGACGGTGGAAACTTATTTTTGTCACCTGACGAGCGCGACCGCTTGCTTCGAGAATCGCCGAATGCAGACCGCTTCGTAAAGCGGTTTCTTGGTGCTCAAGAGTTTATTCGAGGTGAGCAGCGTTACTGTTTGTGGATTGAGGATAGAGAATGCGCAGATGCTGAAACCATCCCTGAATTGAAGTTTCGCATAGATGCAGTGGCAAAAATGCGTGCGGAGAGCAAGGCGGCTGAAACACGTCCAGCGGCGGCTTTTCCGCATCGTTTCCGGCAAATTCAATCCGTTGCTCAGAACTATTCACTGATTGTAGCTCGTGTTAGCTCGGAAGACCGTCCGTATCTACCGATTGGTTTGGTAAATAGCGATACGATCATTGGCGACCGAAACTTTGCACTCTATGATGCCCCTCTCTGGAATATGGCGCTAATAGCATCGCGCCTCCATTGGGTTTGGATTGCTACTGTCTGCGTTAGATTGGAAATGCGCTTCTCTTATTCCAATACCCTCGGTTGGAACACATTCCCAATTCCTATTCTCACCGAAAAGAACAAAGCCGACCTGACCCGTTGCGCTGAAGATATCCTCTTAGCGCGCGAGGCGCATTTTCCGTCCACCATTGCCGATCTCTACGATCCCGATGCCATGCCCACAAACCTGCGCGAGGCTCATGAGCGTAATGACGAAGTGCTTGAGCGTATCTATATCGGCCGACGTTTCCGTAATGACACGGAGCGACTGGAAAAACTGTTCGACCTGTACACAAAAATGACCGCAGCAGCAGGACAAAGTAAAAAACGCAAAGCAGGAGTCAACGCGTGACCATTGAGATAAAATCAGTTCCTTCAGTTTCGGTTTCCTACGCTCGAAACGGCAGTTCAACCAAAGCCAATACACTTGGCATGCGGCCAATGCAGGAAAAAGCCTATGAGCGGCGCGGCGAACAGTATCTGCTCATCAAATCGCCACCCGCCTCCGGCAAGAGTCGGGCATTGATGTTCATCGCTCTGGATAAGCTCCACAACCAGGGAGTCAAACAGGCAATTATTGTGGTGCCAGAAAAAACCATCGGTTCGAGTTTCAACGACGAGCCGCTAAGTAATTTCGGTTTCTGGTCTGACTGGTGCGTGGAACCGAAATGGAATTTATGCAATGCACCCGGCACTGATAACGGCGGCAAAGTCAACTCTGTGAAAATGTTCCTCGAAGGAGAAGATAAGGTACTGGTCTGTACCCATGCTACTTTCCGCTTTGCCGTCGATCAGTTCGGAGTAGAGGCGTTCGATGACCGTTTGATTGCCGTGGATGAGTTTCATCACGTGTCTGCTAATCCAGACAACAAGTTGGGACAGTATCTTGGGCAATTCATCACGCGTGACAAGGTACATATCGTCGCCATGACCGGATCGTATTTCCGTGGAGATGCCGAGGCAGTACTGGCACCGCAGGATGAATCAAAATTTGATACGGTCACCTATACCTACTATGAACAGCTCAACGGCTACGAATACCTGAAGCAGCTAGACATCGGATATTTCTTTTACTCTGGGTCTTATGCCGGTGACATCCTCAAGGTACTTAACCCGTCTGAGAAAACTATCATTCACATCCCGAACGTCAATTCACGCGAAAGCACGAAGGATAAGATTCGGGAAGTAGAGCACATCATTGAAGAGTTGGGCGACTGGCAAGGGACTGATCCCGAAACCGGATTTCAGTTGGTCAAGGCACACGATGGCCGAGTTCTCCGGATCGCCGACCTGGTGGATGATGACCCAACCAAGCGCGATAAGGTATCCACCTCACTAAAAGACCCGACGCAGAAAAATAATCGCGATCATGTTGACATGATCATCGCCCTGGGCATGGCAAAAGAAGGCTTTGACTGGATCTGGTGCGAGCATGCACTGACAGTCGGTTATCGGTCGAGCCTCACAGAAATTGTACAAATCATTGGACGTGCCACCCGCGATGCCCCAGGAAAAATCCGTGCTCGCTTCACTAACTTGATTGCCGAGCCCGACGCCTCTGAGCAAGTTGTTACCGAGGCCGTGAACGATACCTTAAAGGCAATCGCTGCGAGCCTGTTGATGGAGCAGGTTTTAGCCCCGCGTTTTGAATTCAGGCCGAAAAATCCGGAGAGCGGTCTCGTGCAAGGATTCGACTACGGCGAAGCTGGTTATGATCCCAACAAGTGCAATATCGGCGTGAATGAAGAAACGGGACGTTATGTAATCGAAATCAAGGGGCTTGCGGAACCTAAAAGTGAAGAAGCAGCCCGTATCTGCCGGGAAGACCTGAATGAAGTCATCGCAACTTTTGTTCAGGATAAGACGACCATTGAACGCGGCTTGTTTGACGATGAGCTTGTGCCCGAGGAGTTGACTCAGGTACGAATGGGCAAGATCATCAAAGAGAGGTATCCTGAGCTTAACGAGGAAGACCAGGAGGCGGTGCGGCAGCACGCTATTGTTGCTATAAATTTGGTACAACAGGCGAAGCAGCATCTTACAGTCGGTAATGGAAATACAGGCAGTAGTGAACCGACCGCTAATACCGCGCTAATCCAGGGAGTACGCAAGTTTGCCATGGATGTTCGGGAGCTGGATATTGATCTCATCGACCGGATCAATCCGTTCAGTGAAGCGTATGCGATCCTCGCCAAGGCGATGAGTGAGGAGAGCTTGAAACAGGTGGCTGCAGTTATTGCTGCCAAGCGCACAAGTCTCACCCCAGATGAGGCAAAGGACCTTGCTGTCCGCGCCGTGAAGTTCAAGAAAGAGCGGGGTCGCTTGCCGTCGATCAGTTCAGCAGATGCCTGGGAGAAACGCATGGCCGAAGGTGCAGCTGCCTTTGTTCGCTATAAGGATGAGGGACGCTATGCTTGATCTGGATGAATTACGTGCAGAACTAGACGAATTTGCCCAGCCGGAGAAGAAGGGCGGACGCTCGCCTCGCGAGGAACGTATCATTGCAGGGTTCGAGGAAATCCAGCGATTTGTCGAGCAACATGGCCATGTTCCACAGCACGGGGAAGACAAGGACATCTTCGAACGGTTGTATGCTGTACGCCTTGATCGCCTGCGGGCATTGGAGGAATGTCGGAATCTTCTCGTGCCACTCGATCAGCAAGGGCTGTTGACCGGGGCCGAGGTTGTCCGGGCAGATACAGCGGAAACGATGGACGATGACGAGCTGCTCGCCGAACTTGAAGGTGCAGCTGGTCCCTCCGTAATAACCGAACTGCGCCACGTTCGTACAAGCGCAGAGAAGCGTGCGGCCGAGGAAATTGCCAATCGCGAGAAGTGCGAGGATTTCGATATTTTTAGACCTCTGTTCAAACAAGTTGAAAGTGAACTCAAGGCTGATATTCGACAAACACGGCCATTTGGCAAGGATGCGAGCGTTGATGCAGGTAATTTTTTCATTCTCGGCGGCCAGCTTGTCTACGTGGCTGAGAAGGGTGAGGACTTTCAAACACCGAATGGCCATTCGGACGCTCGACTCAGGGTTGTCTATGCCAATGGTACCGAAAGTAATCTTCTGCTTAGATCTCTTCAGCGGGCATTATACAAGGATGAAGCCGGACGTAGATTGACCGACCCGAATGCAGGGCCACTGTTCAGTGAAACATGGGATGAGGACGACATCGAAAGCGGCACAATATATGTGCTGCGTAGCTTGTCCAACCATCCATTTATCGCGGAGCATCGTGAACTGATTCACAAGATTGGCGTCACGGGTGGCAAGATCGAAACGCGTATTGCTAACGCTTCTCTTGATGCTACCTATCTGCTGGCGGATGTTGAAGTTGTCGCTAGCTATAAACTTGCCGGGATCAACCGCACCAAGTTGGAAAACCTTTTTCATCGCATCTTTGCATCTGCTCAGCTCGACCTTACAATTCAAGACCGGTTCGGTAATCTAGTACGGCCAAGGGAATGGTTCCTTGTGCCTCTTCATGTGATTGATGAAGCGGTACAGCGTATTCGCGAAGGTTCAGTTTCCGCAATGATTTACGATCCAAAGACGGCCCGATTGGTTAGTGCATGAGTTTGAAATCCGGGCGCATTCCGGGGGCAGTATATTTTGACCCCGGAACTCTGTCGTTCTCACCCGAATGGAGCAAGGCCAGTTGGTTTGATAAATTGAGAAGTAAAGGAAGTGACGGGCGGTTGGTCGTTTCGTACAAAATGCATTGATTTTGAAGTTGGGTCTAATCCGAACGGGGAGAACCACGTAAATGAAGTTAATTGACGAGAAATATCAAAAGATTAACCCCACATTTAATTATCTCTCTGATGAAGTTATTATCGCCCAGGCTTGGAAGAAGACTCATAGCTATATGCGCACTCACAACTGGTATGCAGACACTTTGGCACTCGATATTTCGGCTCTGGGATTGGAGGTTAATTTAGAAACTTGGTCAAAAAAAGCAAATATTCTCAAAGCACCACACCCATTAGAACTTGTTCCAGCCGCAAAAAGCGATGAATGGGTGATCGATAAAGAGCGTGGTTGGGTACCCAAGGCATCTCTGAAACAAAAATGTGAACACAAAGGAAAATGTGACAAGGAAACAGAGAAAAAATGTAAAAACTTCCCTTCAGATGTGTATTGCGACAAAGACATAGAACTCACGGAAAACCGAGAAAAAAAGCCCCCAGTACGCCCTTTAGCCAATTTGACGATTAAAGATCAGACTCTGGCATCTGCTGCCATGCTTTGCTTGGCCGACCTTGTGGAAGATGTTCAAGGAGATTGTAACGAACTAGACTTTATTAAGGCGCGACGTAACAAAGTCTATAGTTACGGCAACCGGCTACTTTGTGATTGGGAAAAAGGATCGGCATGGTTTCGCTGGGGCAATAGCCAGATTTATCGTAAGTTCTTTACCGACTATCAAAACTTCCTCAAGCGTCCTGTTGCAATAGGCCGAGATGTTGCTAGTTCCCAAGGGACGTCAGATCTTGTTTACATAGTTAGCCTGGATCTTGAAAAATTCTACGACAACATTGACCGGGCAAAATTGGTTCAACGGCTCAAGAAGCTTACTACACAGAAGAAAGTTGAAACCGATGATGGTTTTTGGGAAGCATTCAACCAGATAACAGGCTGGAAGTGGGATAAAGAGGCTGTCAAGAGAGCTAAAGAGTTGGGCATCAGCCTAGGTGAAGGGCTTCCCCAAGGGCTTGTTGCCTCAGGTTTCTTTGCCAACGCCTATATGCTGAAATTTGACAATAAAGTTGGGGCTAGTATCGGTAAAGAGATCCCATCGGATGAGAACATCATTCTTCATGATTACTGTCGATACGTGGACGATTTAAGGCTGGTGATCAGTATTACAAACGAAGACCACTACGAGAATATTCAAAAGAGCATTCTTATCTGGATAAACTCAATATTCCAAAATCTCACCGAAAAAAATCTTAAACTCAACGATAAAAAAGTCAGTATTACTGCCTTATCCGATCTCGACAATGCTGGTAGCCTTGCCCAACGAGTCAAGCAGCTCCAGCACGAGCTGAGCGGTCCTGCGGATCGCGATGTTCTTGACGGCACAATGAGTATCCTTGAAGGCATGCTGACTACGCCAGCCTCAGAGTTGGACCTTGGCAGCCTGAATAAAGACCTCGCTTTAGCAAAACTGGCCAAATTCGACCACGATATCCGCACCGATACTCTCAAGCGTTTTGCAGCCAATCGGCTTGAGAACATTATGCGCAACAAACGCAGAATGACTGAACACATAAGCGACGAACCGGGCAGTAAAATGGCTCCCATAGACAATGAGAGCGAACTGCTGGCAAAAAAGCTGATCTGGACTTGGATGAAAGACCCCTCTCTGGCACTCGTATTGAGAAAAGCCATAGAGATTTACCCGTCGCCAGTTTTACTTGAACCCGTACTGGAAGCTATATACGAACGGTGCAGCTTTGGGCAGGCAGAAGATAGTAAGAATCGAGATCTCATCTCCGAGGCCATTGTTGACTATGTTCTCGCAGATATTTTTCGATGTTGTGTTGACTTTCACGGATTTTTTCAGCGAATTCAATACCCTCGATCTGCGAACCCAGAAGGTGTAATCTCCCTTGCCGGTCAGTACGCCCAGAAAGCCTTGGCAACAGGAAACAGATTGCCACTTTTCATAAAAAAACAGGCGCTTCTTTTGCTAGCTGTCCTTCAGAAACCCGCCAATTTATCTGAAGCCCCTCACAACTCACAAGAACTTATGCAGACGAGTCTTCACAGAATTTTGGCAGGTGAAAATCCTATTTGGCATCATCAGCGTTTCGCTCTCTACGAGATTGCTTCTCAAATCACCAACGATCCTGACATGGTTGTTCATCTTCTAATGGATGAGTTCAAGAAGCAGAGTCCAAAGGAAAGAAATGCCTTAGTCATAGAATTAGCCAAGAGAGGTGGGCCTTTCTGGGTACACTTCTGGGAAAGGCTGAGGAAGATCGACAAGGAACTTGCCAAAAGTTACCAATGGGCTGCTCCTGTTCTCGCTGCAAGACCGAAGCGGACCAATCAAAGATTATTGGCCATATCTGCGAGCCCCGAAAACCCTTTCACAGATGAAATTGCTTTGCTGAAATTAGCTGCCGCACTGGTTTCTTTTGTAAAAGATATCGCTGAAAGAGAGCTTCCATCTCCGGGGCAAATTGAAATAGTACAAAATGAAGACAATAAATTCGATTGGAAGGAGATCAAGAAGCCTGGTGGACAAAAATTATCGTTAATCGCCACTCGAAAGTATCCGGCTGATCCACGATACGAAATACCTGAATGGGTCACCAATAGCGATGATGCTAAAAGAATATACTGGATCGGATCTATATTGAGATCTATAGCAATTGGGTCAAGCGACTTCACCAGCAATCGTTGGAAGGCTCCCAAGTCCCATGGATACAAAGGGCTAAGAACCGCATGGTACAAGAGACGTATGGGTATGATGCATTCGCCTGAAACATTGGTAGGTGAGTATGCCACCTGTTCACAGTGGATTACAGAACTACTGATGACCTGTCTCCAATGGCCCGGATTCGAATCCTCATATATCCTACACGAAGAAATTAAAAGCATAGAGACGCTGAGCGATTTTAAAAAAGCGGTCAAGATGCGTCTTATGCAGATGGAGCAGCTTTACTGTAATGCAGCAGGTATCCCTGCCATCGTGACTAGGGTCAGAAGGCCCCCTGTTAAGAACAAACAAACATTCAGACTTGTTACTGTGCAGCCTATTATGCCCAAGTCCGGTCAAATAACACCGACTGACCCTGCGCTGAATAACGAAAAAATTAAAATTATCAACCGAGACCACTTGGCAAGGGTCTGTCAACTGACCTATAAAACACTACTTGCAAAAGCAAAAACAGAAAACGCTGACCCCGCTGAAAAGGCACCTACTTCTGACTTGATTGTTTTTCCTGAGTTTGCCGTTCATCCTGATGACCAAGACATTATCAAACGGTTGGCTGACAAAACTAAATCAATGGTCTTTGCTGGGCTTTGTCTATTAGAAAGGGACGGAAACTATGTCAATGTGGCCCGCTGGTTCTTGCCTGACTTCAGGAAGACCGGTCGCCAGTGGACGACACGGGACCAAGGGAAGGGAAATCCAACTGATAGCGAGAAAAAGTTAGGAGTTGTAGCCTTCCGTCCGTGTCAGCATATTATTGAAGTCGATTATGGTAATGAAGGTCCTTTCCACTTGAGCGGTGCGATTTGTTATGACTCTACAGACTTGGCCTTAGCCTCGGATTTAAAAGGAAAAACTGACCTGTTTGTTATCGTTGCCCATAATCGTGATGTCAGAACGTTCGACACCATGGCGAGCGCCCTTCACTATCATATGTATCAGCATGTTGTGGTGGTCAACAAAGGGGAGTTTGGTGGAACAACCATTCAGGCTCCCTTCAAGGAGCACTACGACAGAATTATTTCCCATGTGCATGGCAACGATCAGATCTCAATAAATATTGCAGATCTTGATTTAGCTGCGTTCAAACGTGAGTCCCGCAACTATAAAGAAGTCAAAAAGAAACCAGCAAACTACAAAGTTAACGAGGGTTACAATTGACCGTTTTGTAAAGTAGCACTGAGACTACTTAATTCAAGGTGACAACGTACGCCAATGGGATCTGGACATGATACGAGAAAATATGATGAACGTTAAACAACAAGCTTGCCCATTTTGCAGCCCTGACAGCTTCCGACTTCACAATCCCCTCAATCATTTTATTGAATTCAGCTTCAACTCTGGCTTCAAAGTCAGATGCGATCTGATACACTTCGGTAAACTCGGCAAAAGCCCACCGGCCATAGCTCTTCAGGTTGTTTACCCCCGGCACCCAGTAAACATCCATGGTGCTTTTTTTCTCCTT
>CAIRBT010000070.1 GCA_903876875.1 uncultured Geobacteraceae bacterium | reverse complement strand
CCGGCACTGCCGAGTTCGTTTGTGGTTCATTGCCCGACACCTCCAGGCAAATCATGGAGATTACGTTACAAATAGGGAAGAAGAGAATGAAATGAGGAAAAGCAGAAGAAGATAAAATTGATTTTAAAATTAGTGGGAAGAAGATGAAGCTGCGGAAGAACAAGCAAATTCAAGATGCCGGAAGAAGAACCATTTCAGAACACCGGTGACAGTTCTCCTCCAAATACTCAGTGGAACTGCTGGAACAGATATATAGAACCTACCGTGATCGGGTGCAGCCGGAAGGGAAGTGCTGGCTCTTCATGGATGAAGTCCAGAATGTACCTGGCTGGGAGAGCTGGGTACGGGGTCGGAGTGAAACTGAGGATATCAAGATATTCGTCACCGGTTCATCGTCACAGATGCTCTCCCGCGAGTTCGGCACCAAGCTGACCGGTAGGCATGTGTCGCTTGAGGTCTACCCGCTTTCGTTTCAGGAATTTCTCCGGTTCAGTAATCTGGAAGTCGGGACCGAGCTTGACTTCATGAGTCGGAAAGCGACGGTCAGAAAATCGTTCGGCGATTACCTGAAGTACGGGGGATTCCCGGAAGTGGTGCTGCAAAAATCCGCCTATGATAAAGAACTTCTGCTCAAGAACTATTTCGAAGATCTGCTCTACCGGGATATCGTTACCCGCTACGAGATCAGGGATGTGTCTAACCTGCGCAATCTGGCGGTATATCTGCTGACCAACGTCGCCAAGCTGACCAGCATCACCAAGCTGAAAAACAACTTCTCTATCTCCCAGGACAAGACCGAGAACTATGTATCGGCCACAATGGAAAGCTATCTGCTGTTTCAGTTGCAGATGTTCTCCTATTCACTCAAGAGCACCATGCGTGCCGGATTCAAGCCGTATGCCATTGATACTGGACTGCGCAATCGGGTCGCCTTCGCGTTTTCCGAAGATATGGGCTGGCTAGTGGAAAACGTGGTCTTCTGCCACTTGAAGCGGCAACATGAAGAGGTCTACTATCACTCTGATGGCAGCGACACTGACTTTGTGGTCAAGGAGGGGATGAAAATTACTAAGCGTATTCAAGTCTGGTATGAAGATGTATCAGTAAACAGCATACCGGATCGTGAGTTGGCCTGTTTCCAAAAACCGCTCAAAGGCCATGAAGATTCAGAATCGATTCTGGTGACCAACGATTTTGAGGAGGTAATAGATACCGCCGGTGGCAGGGTTCAGTGCATTCCTGTCGCAAAGTTTCTGCTGGGACTTGGTACCGGTAGATAGTTTCTGACAGGTGGCAACGCTGGCAGGTTCCTTCTCACTCACATCTTCAAAAGCGACCACCCCGCCCCTGCGGGGCACCCCTCCACGGGAGGGGGATTTTGCTTTTTGGCTTCAGGCGCCTGTGATATGGACATTTATTATCGATACATAGCAAGTAGTTACAATAATTTACCTCCCGTGGAGGGGTGGCAGGCACAGCCTGACGGGGTGGTGATTCTAACTTCTGAGGAAATATAAAGGTGACAGAGCTACACGTTCAACATAACAAAAAGCTCCATGGGTTAACAATTAGGATTTGCTAAGGCAAAATCATTGGCAGACAACTGCGGATTGAGTATCCAGGAGCTTACTATCACGTCACGACAAGGAATAATAAGTGGAAAACTGACAGCAGATTCATGTTCCGTATCACTTCCGCAACGTCAACAAGGTAATTTCCGACGGCACCCCGGTGCGGAGCGGAGGACCCCAGTAACCGGTTCCGCTGTTCACATAAAGGTACATGTTTTCATGGCGGTTTAACCCTTGGTAATAGCGGTGAAACAGGCCGATTAACAGGTTGAAGGGGAAGTACTGACCGGAATGGGTGTGGCCGGAGAGTTGCAGGTCAAACCCGGCGTCAGCTGCCTGCTGATAACCGGCCGGTTGATGGGCAAGGAGAATTTTTACCGCTCCGGCGGGGGAACCTTTGGCCGCTTGTTTCGGATCGGAGCCCTGCCCCCCTCCCCGGCGCAGGGTTGAAAGATCGGTCACTCCGGCCACCACAATCTGCTCACCTCCCCGCTCAAGCAGAACATGACGATTGGCAAGCACCGTGAAACCCATGCGGTCAAATTCGGCCATCCACCCGGCTGCATCCCAGTAATACTCATGGTTACCGGTCACATAGCAGATGCCGTAGGGTGCCGACAGCTGCCCCAGTGGCGCAATATCATCTTTCAAATCGGCAATGGTACCATCGACAAAATCACCGGTGAGAGCAAGCAGATCCGGTTGCAGACCATTGGCCAGTCGCACCACCTGCTCCACATAGCTGCGTCCGATTAAGGGCCCAACATGGAGGTCAGAGATTTGTACGATTTTGAAACCGTCAAACGCGGCCGGAAGATTCGGCAGCCTGACCTCCACCTTCCGGACAAGCGGCCCCGCCACGGCCTGTCTGATGCCGAGGGCGACCGTACCAAGGGTCATGGTGCCAAGGGTAAAAAGAATCCGACGATCGGTAGAGAAGGGAATGGCAGAAAGTCCCACTATGCGGGAACCAAGGGTCAGCAGATCGATGAAGAGCACATACATCATCAGACAGGAGAGGATACCCAGTGCCAGATAGGAGAGACCATTAAGCAGGGAGAGAGCCTTCACCATGAAACCATGGGGTGACACCACCGGCGACAGCACACGGGGAGCAATAATGCCAGCCAACTGAAAGAGCACACAGCAACCACAGAAAAGCCAGACGGCTCCCCCCTGCAACCGAAGTTGAGGCAGGCGACTGAAGATTCTGAAGAAGGTATAGCCGTTGAGCAGTGACAGAAGTGCCGTTGCAATAAGGATTTTGCTCATGTTGCAGGTTCCCCGGACACCTTTCTCGGTTTACTGACGGTACACCTTCCTCCTTAGTTTCCGTCCGGAGTTTCCGGACAGAAACTACTTAATAAAATCACACATAGCAATGGGGTCAACAATCAGGGCAACCCGCCCATCACCCAGAATGGTGGAACCGGCGATACAGGGAATATTAACCAGATAATTACCCAGTGATTTGATAGCAACCTCCTGCTGCCCCACCAGTCGGGTAACCACCAGTCCGACCCGTTTGTCTGCAGAACCGATGACCACCACATAGCAGATATCATCATGTTCACGTACCTGTTCGACCTGGAAGATACTCTGGAGCCGTATCAGCGGTATCACCCGATCCCGCAACCGGAAAACTTCCTGATTGCCGATGGTATGGAATTGACGTTGATCCACCCGCAAGGTTTCCAGAACTGAGGAGAGTGGAATGCAGTACACCTCCCCTTCCACCTCAACCAACAGGGACTGGATAATGGCCAAGGTCAGGGGAAGCCGAAGGATAAACTCGGAACCGCGCCCCTGCTCGCTCCTGATATCAATCAGACCATTCAATTTTTTAATGTTGGTTTTAACCACATCCATGCCGACACCACGACCGGAAAGATCGGACGTCACATCCTTGGTGGAGAAACCGGGGAGGAAAATCAGGTCAAAGACTTCGCGCTGGCTCATGCCTGCCAGCTGCTCCTCACTAATGAGCCCTTTTTCAATGGCTTTACGGCTGACCCGTTCGGTATCAATACCCCGACCGTCATCCTTGATACTGATGACAATCTGGTTTCCTTCGTGGAGAGCCGAGAGAACCAAGGTACCACAGCGCGGTTTGCCGGCCGCCACACGTTCATCCGGTGATTCCAGGCCATGATCCAAGGCATTGCGGATAAGGTGAATCAGGGGATCGCCGATTTCATCCACCACGGAACGATCGAGTTCGGTCTCTTCACCGACAATCTGCAGATCAACCTCTTTCAACAAATCACGGGATACGCTCCGCACAATGCGGGGGAATTTCTTGAACACGTTACCAACCGGAATCATGCGCATCTTGAGCACCTGCATCTGCAGCTCCGAAGTCACAAAACTCATCCGTTTGGTCAGCTTGCCAAATTCCTCATTAAAATTGAGCTGTTCGTCCCGGTTCTGCTGACGATCCTGATTGAGCTGCATCATCCGGTTACGTTCCAGCACCAACTCACCCACCTGATCCATCAGGTCATCGAGACGTTTAACATCAACGCGCACGGTGGTATTATCCGAGAGGGAATCTTTGGCCTCAATGGCACGGGGTCGCGGTGCCGCAGGCGGTTTTGCGACCGTGGCCGGAATATTACGGGGCGCAGGAACCGACTCTTCCCGGCCTACCGGAGGGACAACCGGCGCTGCCCCAACGGGAGCAGCTTCAACGACGGGCGGTGCCGCCGCCAACTCAACCTCAGGAACCGGTGTAACGGTTGCTTCTACGGTCGCCTCCGGCGGAGCCGCCGGTACGGAAACCGCAGTGTTAATAGCTGCCAGACGTTCGATGGTTTCACCAATCTCCCGTTCCTTCAGCTCTCCGCTCCTGATGTCGCCAATCTGGAGTTTTACCAGATTGGTCGCCTCAAGTATGACATCCATAATCTCGGGGGTCAGACGGATATCCCCCTTGCGAAGCCGGTTCAGCACGTTTTCAGCCTCATGGGTCACCCGTATCAACGCTTCAAAGCCCATGATACCAGAGGCTCCCTTGACATTATGAACAAACCTGAAGATCTGATTAAGCAGATCACTGTCTTCCGGGGTCTTTTCAAGGGCAATCAGGCCGTCATCCAGCAGCTCCAAAATCTCGCTCATCTCAGATATATACGCTTCCAACATTTCCTGATCAACATTCTCTATGGCCATCTGCATCCTCCATCAACAGATCAAAAATCGTAATCCTGTGCAACCGTTTCCCAGGCAATCATTTTAAAATTATCTTCAATAATTTGGTGGAGTGACCGATTCAACAGTCCCCCATTGGCGAAAAAAGCCGCCAGGAGCAAGCTTTCACAGTGGCTGCTCTCCATCGGATCACTGACCAGTTTGCAGGAAATGAGAAAATGTGGTAAGACGCCGGTTTCGAGGCATTCCAGACCACAAACCAGGGTTGGCCCCGTGGTTTCACCAAGATTTACCGCCACCGCCTTGTTCACTTTATCAAGAAAAATATCTTTATTGGCATTCCAATCATGACAGTTAAAGGAGTCGGGGGAAACCATCTTAATGGAAATATTTTCAACTTCAACGAACCTTCCCGAAGCCAGTTGTATGGTAAATGTCTGCTTGGGAGAAACAGGGGAACCCTGTGCGGCACTATCGTTTTCCATCTCAACCGGTTCCCGAGTGAGATATTTTTCAAGAACCTCCTTGAGGATATTTTTCCGCACCGGTTTTTCGATATAGTCATTCATGCCGACGGCGAAACAGGTTTCCCGATTATAGAGAACGGTAAACGCCGTAATGGCGACCACCGGCACGTTATGATTGAGTACACGGGACGCCGGATCCCGAATAATTTTCGTGGCGGTGTAGCCATCCATTTCCAGCATCTGACAATCCATCAGCACCAGATCGTACAAACTCTTTTCCAAAATAGTGATGGCCTCGGCACCATGATTGGCAACATCTACCTGATATCCCAAACTGGCCAGCATATGCTGGGCAACCCGCTGGTTAATGACATTATCCTCCACCAGCAATACTTTTTTCTCGGCCATAGAAATGCTCCTTGTCAGTAACAGCTGCCACTCATCAGAGTGCCGTAGTCTTGATCGCCTCAATGGTTCTGGTAATAGTCTCTGCCAATTCGGGGAGAATTTCGCGGGCAGTTTCGATATCACCATCCTTGGCCGCCGCTTCGATCCTCAGACAGGTATCTTTTAAGGCCGGTGCCGAGATATTAGCCGCCACCCCCTTCATGGTATGGGACAGAATCCGGATTGCCGCACTATCGTTGTCTGCAAAGTTTGCCTGCAACGTTTCAAGATAGGTGACCAGTGCCTCCGTTGACTCTTCCAGAATCGATTGGATAAATTCAGTATCATTATCCATATTTTCGAGCATTTCTTCATAATCAAACAGTATTGTTTCACTCATAGCGTCCCCATTCACCTGTGTATTGGTTATTTGTACGGAATTGTATTCCAGCCATTTCTCGATTAAATCGGCCAGCAGCTCCTTTTTAATCGGTTTGGACAGATAGTCATTCATACCGGATTCAAGACACTTTTCACGGTCACCGATTGTGGCATTGGCCGTCATGGCAATGATCGGCACCGTGCTGTTTCTGGCTCCCGCATCTCCCCTGCGGATCGCCGCTGTGGCCTCAAAACCGTTCATTACCGGCATCATGCAATCCATAAGTACCAGATTGTAGTCAATCATTTCCAGAGCCCGAACGGCCTCCTGACCGTCGGCAGCCACATCAACCCGGTACCCAAGGGACTTCAACATATGCTGGGCAACTTTTTGGTTAATGATGTTATCTTCCACCAGCAGGAGGCGTCCCCCCGCATTGCCCGACTCGGCGATAATGTGTCGGGTAATAATCCCATGGAGAGGCCCCGGTTCGTGACTCTCCTTGGCCTCGATATCCCGTCCCAGTACCAGTTCGAGACAGTCATAGAGTTGGGCCTGACGCACCGGTTTATGCAGATAACCGGCAAAACCGATCTGCTCCAAAATCGCCGCATCACCCCGCTGGGCAATGGAGGTGAGCATTACCAGCAACGTAGACTCCAGGAGCGGCTCCGTCTTGATACGCCGCCCGAGCTCCATGCCGTCCATGTCCGGCATCTCCTGATCAAGCACCGCAATACGGAACGGATCACCGGCTTGAACCGCTTCAAACAGCATCTCCAGCCCCTCCGCACCATGGGCGGCAACCTCATGGCGGCACCCCCAGAGGCGGAGGAGATTTTTCATGAGGATACGATTGGTGGCATTGTCATCAACCACCAGGATACGTTCTTCGGCAAGCCGTCCCTGGCCGATGAGCTGCAACGCCCGATAGGCGTCGGCACTCTGAATTTCCTGTTTTTCAAGACAGAGGGTAAACCAGAAGGTGGAACCGATCCCCTCCTCACTCTTGACACCGATCTCTCCCCCCATCAGCTCCGCCAACTGTTTGCAGATAGCAAGGCCAAGGCCGGTGCCGCCAAATTTACGGGTGGTACTGCCATCGGCCTGGGTGAAGGGATCAAAGATCGCTGAGAGCCGGGAGGCCGGAATACCGATGCCGGTGTCCTGAATTTCAAACAACACGGTCACCTGTTCATCCCGATCTGATTTCATGGTGGCACTGATGACCACCTCCCCTTTACGGGTAAACTTGATGGCATTTCCCACCAGATTGGTAATAATCTGGCGAATCCGCCCCGGATCCCCCCGCAGATAGGAGGGTACCGCCGGATCGATACGGCAGATCAGCTCAAGCCCCACTTCCTCACCACGCAGAGCCAGCAGCTCGGCGGCATCTTCCAGGGTAACCCGCAAATCGAAATCAAGAATTTCCAGATCCAGCTTACCCGCCTCAATCTTGGAAAAATCAAGAATTTCATTAATGATTGTCAGCAGATTCTCGCCACTTTTGCAGGCAATTTCAGCGAATTCTTTCTGCTCGGTGGTCAGTTTGGTTTCCAGCAACATGTTATTCATACCCAGTACGCCGTTCATCGGGGTACGAATTTCATGACTCATGGTTGCCAAAAACGAACTTTTGGCAAGGCTGGCGGCCTCTGCCAGCTCCTTCGCAGCGGTCAACTCTTCAAGCATCCGCTTCCGTTCGGTTATGTCGGAGAAGGTAATAACCGCCCCCACCATGACGCCATGTTCTATCAGGGGGTGGGATGAATAGGAAGCCGGAAACAGGGTGCCATCCTTGCGGCAGAGCAACAGATTATCATCACTGAAGGAGGAGGCGATGTTGGCCGGAATAGGGGTCGAAGTAAGCCCGCTGCTGAGTACCAGAGCTTCGTTCTGCAGGAGCGGAGTGATGATGCTGCCGACCAGTTCCTCCGCTTGATACCCCAATATCTGCAGGCCGGGGGAGTTAATAAACGTACAGAGCCCATCCATATCGATGCTGTAGATACCCTGATCGGTTGACTGGAGCAGCTGTTCACAGCGCGCCTCAGTTTTTTGCAGCTCCTTACGTGCCTGATCCGCCCGTTTCTTGGTTCTGACCTGGTTCATCACCCGCAGCTGCATCTCTTCCCGATTGAACGGTTTTGCCAAAAACTCACTGGCTCCCAGGCTCAAGGTGTGGGTCACCTCATGGGGGTTTCCGGTCAGAGCCACCAGGGGGATATGCTGCCATTCGGTACTCTGTTTAACAAAACTAATCAGTTCGTGACCATTCATAACCGGCATCTGCAAATCAACAAGTATAGCGTCGATCTCGGGAATCTGTTCAAGGATTTGCACAGCTTCCAGACCATTGAAACACTTGATGACCCTGCAACCGACTTCTGACATGATGTTACCGATCAATTCGGTGTGCATGCTGTCATCGTCTACTGCAAGTATTGTTACCACTTCTGACATAACGCTCTCCAAGGGATTACCGTCCAGCATATAAATCTCATCGGGCGTATACCACACGCCCTCCCACGAGGTATTCTATCCGGAAATGTTCTCCGTTTCAAGCGGCCCTGCTACCGGCAGCCGAACCACAAAAACAGTTCCCACCCCTACTTCACTGGACACCGTGATCTCACCACCATGCTTCTTCACAATGTCATAGCTGATACTGAGACCAAGGCCGGTCCCCTTGCCAACGTCCCGGGTGGTAAAAAACGGATCGAAAATCCGACCGATAATGTCGGCCGGGATACCCCGCCCACTGTCGGAGAAGGTGAGCTGGACATACTCCGCGACACATTCAGTGCTAACCGCAATCTTTCCCCAGGGGGTAATGGCATTGACGGCGTTGACCAGTATGTTGGCAATAACCTGATTAATCTGCAGGGCGTTGCAGAGAACCAAGGGAATGTCAGCCAGCGAAAGTTCCAGTTCGGCCACCGTATTAATTTCATTACGGACAATGCTGACCGCACTCTGCACGCAGTCATTTAAATTAGTATCCCCAATGCCATCACCGTCAAGGCGGGCAAAATCTTTCAGATCAAGGACTATTTTCCTGACCCGCTCGGCTCCCTCCAACGACTCTGTAATCAGAGCTGCCGTATCATCAAGGATATACGGAATTTCAAGCTCCTCCTTTACCCCTACCAAGCGGGCGCACTCTTCCGAGGGGCAGTAAACCGTTACCGCAGCTTCCAGAGCGGCGCGATACTCAGTTTCGATGGAGGCATAACTTTTAAGAGTCCGCAAATTACTCGTTACAAAGCTCATGGGATTATTGATCTCATGGGCCACACCGGCGGCAAGCTGCCCTATGGAAGCAAGCTTTTCCTGATACACCAGCAAGCTGTCTTTCTCACGGTTTTTGCGAACCTCGGCAATAACCCGCCCTTCCAGCTCGCTATTCAGCTCTTCCAGTTGTTGCTGTTTCAGAAGCAGCTCACCGGTACGTTCCTTAACCAACGCTTCAAGATGGGCACGATGTTTTTCCAGCTCCAGATGCTGTTGTTCCAGTTCACAGTTAATATTTTCCAGCTGCTGCTGTTTGTTCAGTAACTCGGCAGTACGCTCTTTTACCACCGTTTCCAAGTGGTCACGGTACGCTTTCAGCTCCAGATGGTTCCGAACACGGGCTCGCACCCGTGAAGCGGAGAACGGCTTGACAACAAAATCCACCGCACCGAGATCAAGTCCCCGTTGCTCATCGGCTCCCTCGGACAGGCCGGTAATGAAGATAACCGGAATGGCATCGGTCAGCGGATTGGCCTTGAGTGCCGCACAGACCTCATAACCATCCATACCGGGCATCATGACGTCTAAGAGAATCAAATCGGGAGGCGTATCTCCACCGGCCATCTGGAGAGCCTGCTCACCGTTGGAGGCCACGTTGACCGTATATTCTTTTCGGAGATGATGACAGAGGATCTTAACGCTTAAGGGCTCATCATCAACAACGAGAATTGTTTTAGCATTCATGGATAGCTCATGGGTACCACAAAAATTATTCCGCGACCAGTCACCGGAGGAGGGTCATTCCCCCCACCTTACAAAGAATCAATATTCCCCTTAAACAGTGCCTGCAACAACGGCTCCAGCAACTTTTTGTTAACCACCTTCCGAAGCAGACCGTTCACCAGTTCCTCAATTTCATCAATCATTTCGCTGGCGGTCACCATGATGATCGG
>CAIRBT010000069.1 GCA_903876875.1 uncultured Geobacteraceae bacterium | reverse complement strand
TGCGCCCGGGCGGAATGCTATATAAAACGGGGGTCGCTCCCTGCTGTGGTGTGCTGCCCTCTGTACGCGGGTCTGCCTGAAGCAGTATACTGATTCCCACAATTAAGGAACTCGCCGGAGGCCCTTAACGCTGACGACAGGTTGGAGAGAATCACAAAAAAGGGGGGTGCCGTGTGGCACCCCCCTTTTTATGTCGTTGCTTCTGGCCCCGAAAACACTCAGTTACACTTTGAAGTTTGATATCTCCTGGACGAGCAGCTCGGTCTGGGTGCTGAGCTTTGCCACCTCTGTGTCGACTATCCGGGTCTCCTGACGAACCGCTGACGATGACTGCCGAATACGGGCAACTGCAGTCCCGATACGTTGGCTGCCCACCGCCTGCTCTTCACAGGCACTGCGTATTCTGATGCTCATATCCGACACTCTCATGGTCATGCAAGAGATGATTTCACCTACATTGGCCTGCTCCAGCATGGAACGTTTGACATCGGCAGAAAAGAGTTGCACCTTATTCACTTCAAGTTTGATCGCTTCACTCTCCTGACGTTGCTGGTCGGTGCTCGTGGCAATGGCAGCGGTCATGTCGGCGATCTGTTCCATGGCGTCCCGAATGAGCAGGCTTCCCCGTGATTGCTCTTTGGTGGCACGGGCAATCTCGCGCATCTGCCCCGACGACTGATTTACGCCACTGACAATCTTTTCCAGAACGGTACCGGCTTGCTGTGCCAGTTGCTCCCCATTGGTAATGCTTTTTGTTGCCACACTGATGGAGGCAACTGCCGTGGCAATCTCGGTCTGCACCCCTTTGATGACTTCGCCGATTTCCCGGGTAGAACGGGTCGTTCGCTCCGCGAGTTTTTTGATTTCGGTCGCCACCACGGCGAAACTGCGCCCCAGCGGGCCGGCCTGGGCCGCAATGATAGAGGCGTTGAGGGATAACAGGCTTGTCTGTTGGGCTATCTCGTCGATTACGGTCACAATAGAACCAATGTTTTTTGCTTTTTGTGAAAGCGAGCTTATGGAGTCTGCTGTGGAGTGTGAGGCGTCCCTTATTTCACCAATGCCGGTAATTGTGGCGTCCACGGCCTGTTTACCGGACTCGACATCGTGCAGTACCTGCTGTGAAATTACCACGCTTTCATTGGCATACTCTTCAATAGTTCGTATTGATGTGTCAAACTCCATGACTGAGGATGCGGTGGTGATGGAGGTCTGGTCAAGGGCATGGACACCATTGTCGATCTGTACGATGGCACCGCTTAACTGGCTGATTGATGCCCCGATGTCATCCACTGAAGCGGTGAGCAGTTCCATGTTCCTTACTACCTCCTCAATACTTGCAGAGAGTTCCATGACGGTCGAAGAATTCTCATCTACCGAGGTGTTAAGGCCGTTGACCCCCTCATTGACGTTGTTGATCAGATCGGAAATTTCCCGTGCTGCTTCAGTAATTTCAGTAACGTCCCCTTCCTGACGTTCGGACACCGTCACCAGGGCACCCGATGCGTGATTTATTTTTCTGGTGGCACCGGAAAGTTCAAGGGTATTATTGCTAATGTGGGTAAACATTGTACGAAGGTCGGTAACCATGAGGTTCAGTGATTGCCCCAGTTCTCCCAGTTCATCCCGATGATTAATGACAAGGGTTTTGGTCAGGTCACCGGAAGCGACCGAAGCGGCAAAAGCCCGATCTTCATCAACGGTTTTTTTGATGCTGCGGGCGATGGTCCATACCATGAGCATCAGTAACCCGGAAAAAAGCACCGCCGTCCCGAGAATCAACCAGTGCAGTTTTTGTATCTTGGCTTTGAATGTGTCGATATAGAGTCCGCTGCCGATAACCCATCCCCAGGGTTTGTACAGTTTGACATACGAAAGTTTCGGGTAGAGTTCGCCGGTGACTCCGCCGCTCTCCCGGGGTTTTGGCCATTCATAGGTGACAAAACCGTGACCAGTCTGTTGCACCACCTCATTGGCTGCCACAAACAGGTTTTTGTACGCCAGTTTTATGGGGGTGCCATTAAGCCCATGTATCATGCTGGTTGCCCGGTTGAACCGGGGATCGTCGAGTGGTTTGCCGTCAAGGGACGGCACGGTCGGGTGCATGATCATGTTCGGAAACGGAGTTCCAAGGTCGTGGATCCAGAGATATTCAGAACCGTTATAGCGCATCTGCCGGATCGTTGATATGACGTGTTTTTGTGCTTCTGCCGGGGAGTATTTTCCTGCCTGTATGCCCCGTTCTGCCTCCTGGAACTCCTGGGAAGCGATCTCCACCACACTCTGCACTCTTTGCATCTCCTGTTCCATGAACCAGGCAGAAATCCTCGGAGTGACGATGTATTCGGTTCCTGCGACAATCAGTATCAGGCTGATAATCGGAATGATCATGATTTTTGATTGAATGGGCCAGTGACGATAGGGTGTAATCAGCATTTAATATCTCTTTTTCATGTTCAAATTATAATGTATATTTTCTGTGTAACTGGCAAAGTGGGATTTAATAGAGCACATATTACTGAGCCGAAGCAAATATGCAACTAAAATTACGAGGTTTTACCTTGTGCAGTGACTTCACGTCTCCGCTGTCGGAAATTGACTTCTGTTGCAATAGTGCCGTCTGTTGTAGTAGAATCGGTACGTTGCCCACAGCGGGTATGGTGAGATAACAGGGAACAACAACCGGAGGAATTCATGATCCCGCAGGAGTTGGAGGAAATACGCCAGGCTTTTATCATCGAGGGTGCCGAGATGCTTACCGAGATGGAATCGGCTCTGCTGGCCCTTGAAGCCGATGAAGCTGATGCCGATGAATTTGGCCGGTTGTTCAGGATGGTACACACCATTAAGGGGTCGGCGAGTATTGTCGGTTATGGGGGAGTGGAGCGTTTCTGTCATGCCATCGAAAATATTCTTGTCCGTATCCGGGAACATGAGCTGACGTTCAATCGGTCGTTGCTGCTGTTGCTGCTTACCTGCCATGACCATATTTGCACTCTGATGGATTATTATTACGTGAATGGTGATGATGAAGGTGCAGAATCTCCGGAGCAGGCTGCGTTGATTGGACAGCTGGATAGTTGGGGGCTGTCGGTGACTGCCGGGCAACAGACAAAGAGTTCCGGTATGCTTGATGAGTCGTGGCTGTCCAATGTTTCCGGCATAGAACTGGATGGTTTTGCCTTTTTTGACGAGGAGGTCACTACTCCTCCGTCCGAGCTTCCGATGCCGGTTGTCGGTCGTGACGACCTTCACGCCATACTCCCTTCACTTGCCAGAAACCAGCAGATTGTGCGGGTCGATGCCGCTCGCATTGATCAGCTTTCCGATCTGGTGGTGGAGTTGGTGACCGCTTCTTCCGTTATGGAATCTGCGGTGCGGCGGCTGGGCGATATCTCCTCAACGGAATCAGCTACCCATGTGGCGGATCTGGTTAAACGAATTCAAGAAAAAACCATGTCATTTCGTATGATTCCAATTCAGAGCCTCTTTCAACGGTTTCGACGCATTGTGCATGATATCGGCAGCTCATCGGGCAAACAGATTCTTCTTCAGATTAGCGGTGGTGACACCGAACTGGATAAGGCCGTTGCAGAAAAACTTCATGAACCATTGCTTCATTTGGTGCGCAATGCCATCGACCATGGTATTGAAACTGCCGAAGAACGTGTGGTTCAGGGCAAAACACCGACAGGAACCATCCATATGCAGGCGTTCCACGATTCGGGGCAGATTGTACTGCGGATCAGTGATGATGGGCAGGGGATCAATCGGGAACGACTCTCCCGCAAGGTAAGCGAACGAAGAGCTGCCGGGGGGGATATGGTACCGGTTGGTGCTGATTTACTCTCCTGCATCTTTGAGCCCGGGTTTTCCACCTGCGATGATGCCACCATGCTTTCGGGGCGGGGTATCGGCATGGATGTGGTCAAGAAAACCGTCGAATCGATGCGGGGAAAGGTTGATATCGAAAGCGACGAAGGGGTTGGCACCACCTTTCAGATCAGTATTCCCCTGTCATTGTCCCTGGTGGATGGCTTTATGGTGTCACTGGGGGAAACACTCTATATTTTGTCAATGGATGTGGTTCTGGAAACCCTGGAGCTGCCCAATGCAGCAGAGCGGAGTACCACACCGGACGGCTGTCTGCGCATACGGGATCAGTTGCTCCCCTGTCTTGATTTGCGGGACGTGCTTGGCAGTGATGAGCCGGTACCATCGGTTCGGCACGTTGTTGTGTTCAAGCATGGAGCGGGTGGGGTAGGGCTGGTCGTTGACCGGCTTCTGGGGGAGATAAAGAGTGTGGTCAAGCCACTCAGTCACATGTATCGCGAGGTTACCTGCGTTTCAGGAGCCAGTATTCTGGGGGATGGCTCCATTGCCCTCTACCTTGAAACGGGGAAGTTGGTGGCAGAGAGCCTGAAGAATGGGCGACGGGGCTGACCCGTCAGGTAATGCCGAACTTTTCGGCAACTTTTTGTACCGCAGCCACCAGCTGTTCCGCTTTGAACGGTTTCTGTATCCAACCGATGGCTCCGGCTTGTCGCGCCTCATCAAGCCGTTGTCGGGCATGCTCGGTTGTCAGCATGATAACCGGTATGGATTGTAATTCGGGATCACTTTTGATGGCGCGCACCAACTGACTGCCATCCATACGGGGCATATTGAAGTCAGAGATAACCAGATCAGCCTTTTCAGCTTTGAGCAGTTTGAGAGCTTCCTCGCCGCATTCTGCTTCCACTACGGAGTGACCTGCCTGTTTGAGCGTGAGTGCAATGGTCAGGCGAACCACCTTTGAGTCATCAACGGTCATGATTTTCATGGTGTGATCCTTCGAATGGAGAGTTGTTAACAGAAGCACTGTTCATACTACCGCAAAATGTAAAATATTCAAACTGCTCAGCGTAAATTATTTTCGGTCTTTGCTTTCAAACGTTAAATAACCCAGGTAGAATTGGCAGGTGATATGTTTCAAAAGCAACCCCCCTCAATCCCCCCTTCTCCGTGGGGAAGCGGTGTGTATGATGATCTCTCCGAGAAGGCCATTCCAAAAGCAAAACGCGATGAACGTTTATGATTACCATCGGGGTGAGTGCCTGTCTGCTTGGTAGCCATGTTCGCTACGACGGTGCCTATAAATATGACCGGATCGTTGCCAATGTCATCGGCCTGTCCGCCCAGTTTGTGCCGATCTGTCCCGAAGTGGGGTGTGGTCTGACGGTGCCCCGGGCACCGATGGAGTTGGTCGGAGAGCCGGAGTCTCCCCGTCTGGTCATCTGCGGCGGTGGTGAAGACCTGACGGAGCGGTTGTTGGCCTACTGCCGCCAGGCGGTGAATGAGCTGGCTGCGGAACGAATTTCCGGCTTTATTTTCAAGGAACGCTCCCCCAGTTGCGCCCTGACGGCGGCGGTTCTGGTGACCGCTGCTCAAGTTCCGTCCTTTACTGCCGGTCTGTTTGCCCGTGAAGTTGTGCGCCGGTTCCCCACATTGCCGGTGGTGGAAGCGGAACAGCTCCAGGACGATCGGCTGCGAGAAGAGTTTATGGAACGGGTGAAATGCCACACACTAACCTGAAATAACCTTGACAAAGGGGCGGTCGCTCATTACCTTTACCGTGTCAGCACTCACCTGCGATGAGTGCTGTTTTTTTGGGGTCACCATGGATACGGAGCTTTCCCTCCGCAGTAGACAGATACTAGAAGCCATTGTCGAAGACTACATAGCGACCGCCGAACCGGTGGGGAGCAGTGCGGTGGCACGTCGTCACGCCCTGACGCTCTCTTCCGCAACGGTACGCAACGTCATGGCCAACCTTGAGGAACTGGGGCTTTTGACCTCTCCCCATACTTCGGCAGGGCGGATTCCGACTGACAAGGCGTACCGTCTCTATGTGGATTCGCTGGTTGCCCTTCGGCGGGTCAGCCGGGAAGAAAAACGGCAGATTATCAGTCACTGTCGTCAGGTTGGTGTGGGGCTTTCCGGCATTCTCAAAGACACGAGCCGTACCCTGTCCCAACTGTCAAATTATATGGGCATTGTGGTCGCTCCCAGCTTTACGGCCGATGTTTTTCGCCACATTGAGTTTATCCGCCTTGGCCAGCGTAAAGTGCTTGCCATCCTGGTTTCGAGCAAGGGAGCGTTACAGAATCGTCTTATTGAAACCGATGAAGATTATGGCTCAGAAGATCTGGTCAGAATGGGAAATTTTCTCAACGATCGGATGCAGGGGCTGACCATCAGTCAGGTGCGGGAACAGATTTTGGCCGAAATGGCCTCGGAAAAGTTTCAGTATGACCAACTGCTGGCACAGGCGCTGAAAATGAGTGAACAGGCGGTGCAGGTTGACGGGGATGAAATTTTTGTCGAAGGTCAGGCGCGCATCCTTGACCAACCGGAGTTCAGCGACGCGGGACGTATGAAGGAGATTTACCAGGCATTTGAACAGAAGGGGCTGCTGGTGCAGCTCTTGTCACGCTGTATGAGTGCCGAAGGGGTGCAAATCTACATCGGCTCCGAAACCTCCCTCAGTCAGTCGGCCGGTATCAGTTTGATAACGTCCCGCTTTGTGACCAGCAGTAACACTGTCGGCATGTTGGGGGTCATTGGCCCGACCCGCATGGGGTATTCAAGCGTTATCCCGATTGTAGATTATACCGCCCGTATGGTTAGTAAATTACTCAGTGAAGTTTGAGGGAAACTCATAAACTCTACGTAAAAGGACATTGAATATGGAACAAAATGATGCTGTTGAGCTGTCGAAGTCTGAAACAGATGTTGCGGGAGAAGGGTGTGCTGAGGGGGGGATCTCTCCGGAGCTGACACTGGAAGAGCAGTTGGTTGCCAAGGAGAAAGAATCCCGGGAAAATTGGGATCGTTTCCTACGGGAACGGGCCGATCTGGAAAATTACCGTAAACGGGTGGGACGTGAAAAAGAGGAGTTGCTGAATTACGGCAATAAATCTTTGCTTGAAGAGATCCTGCCGATTATCGATAATTTGGAACGGGCTTTGACCCACGCCTCACAGGAGAGTCAGGGGGCGGTGGTAGAAGGCATTCGTCTTACCCATACCATGCTGATTTCCGCACTGAAAAAATTCAACGTGACACCGATTGAAGCGGTAGGAGTGCCCTTTGACTCAGCCTATCATCAGGCCATGGCCCAGGTGCCGACCGACGAGCATGAACCGAATACGGTGGTTGAAGAGTACCAGAAGGGGTATCTACTGAAGGAACGGTTACTGCGCCCTTCGATGGTTACCGTTGCGACCTCGAAAAAATAAAATTCACAGAGCCCTTGTTTTTTAGAAAATCGATGAATATCTTGCAAGCATAGTATCCAATAAGGAGGACAATACATCATGAGTAAAGTAATCGGAATCGACCTGGGAACCACCAATTCGTGCGTATCAATCATGGAGGGGGGCGAACCGGTCGTCATTGCCAATTCGGAGGGGGGGCGTACCACACCTTCCATGGTAGCCATATCTGACAGCGGAGAGCGTCTGGTCGGACAACAGGCCAAACGGCAGGCGGTAACCAACCCGGAAAACACCCTCTACGCCATTAAACGTCTGATCGGTCGGAAATTTGATTCGGATGCGGTGCGTAAGGATATCGCCATCTCCCCGTTCAAAATCGTCAAGGCAGATAACGGCGACGCCTGGGTTGAAGTGCGTGAAAAGCGTTATTCGGCACCTGAAATCTCGGCAATGATCCTGCAAAAAATGAAGAAAACCGCTGAAGACTATCTGGGAAGCAGCGTCACCGATGCGGTTATTACCGTACCGGCTTACTTTGACGACTCCCAGCGCCAGGCAACCAAGGATGCCGGTAAGATTGCCGGCCTCAACGTTCTGCGTATCATCAACGAGCCGACCGCTGCGGCACTCGCCTACGGTCTGGACAAAAAGAAAGACGAAAAAATTGCCGTATTCGACCTTGGTGGCGGTACCTTTGACGTATCCATCCTGGAGCTGGGTGATGGCGTGTTTGAAGTTAAATCAACCAATGGTGACACCTTCCTGGGGGGCGAAGACTTTGACCAGTTGGTCATCGACTGGATCGCCGACGAGTTCAAAAAAGATCAGGGGATCGACCTCCGTGGCGATAAAATGGCACTACAGCGCTTGAAAGAAGCCGCTGAAAAAGCTAAATGTGAACTTTCCAGCTCCATGGAAACCGACATTAATCTGCCGTTCATCACCGCAGATGCCAGTGGGCCGAAACATCTGACCCTGAAACTGACCCGCTCCAAGCTTGAATCCATCTGCGGCGCCCTGTTGGCAAAGCTTGAAGGACCCTGCCGCACCGCCCTGAAAGATGCCGGGCTGACCGCCGGACAGATCGACGAAGTTATTCTGGTCGGTGGTATGACCCGTATGCCGTCCGTACAGAAAAAAGTTGAGGATATCTTCGGCAAGGTGCCGAATAAAGGGGTTAACCCCGATGAGGTTGTGGCCATCGGTGCCGGCATCCAGGGGGGCGTACTGAGGGGCGACGTGAAGGACGTGCTGTTGCTTGACGTTACACCGCTGTCACTCGGCATCGAAACTCTCGGCAGCGTTATGACCAAGCTGATTGAGAAAAACACCACGATCCCCTGCCGTAAAAGCCAGGTGTTCTCAACTGCAGCAGACAACCAGCCGGCCGTTTCGATTCACGTATTGCAGGGTGAGCGTGAGATGGCTCGTGACAACAAAACCCTCGGTAATTTCGAACTGTCCGGCATTCCGGCTGCGCCCCGTGGTCTGCCGCAGATCGAAGTGACCTTCGACATTGATGCCAACGGTATCGTTCATGTGTCTGCCAAAGATCTGGGTACCGGCAAGGAACAGTCCATCAGCATCACCGCCTCGTCCGGTCTCTCCAAGGACGAGATAGATAAAATGGTACGTGATGCCGAAGCCCACGCCGATGAAGACAAGAAAAAGCGTGAGGCCATCGAAGCACGCAACCATGCAGACAGCATGGTGTACAGCACCGAGAAATCCCTTAAGGAATTTGGCGACAAGATTGATGCCGTTGAAAAAGGCAACATAGAGAACAAGCTTGCCGAACTGAAGAAATTGATGGAAGGGGAAGACGCCGAAGCCATCAAAAAAGGCACCGACGAACTTGCCCAGGCATCTCACAAGCTTGCCGAAGCGATGTACGCCAAAAAAGAAGGGGCTGAAGAGGGTGCCGCACCGGGTGCCGAGCAGGCCGCTTCCGCCAAACCGAAAAACGACAACGTTGTTGACGCTGACTTTGAAGAGGTCAAGGACGAGAAAAAATAACGGAAACCGTTGACAACCGCTTTACTAAGAGCAGCGGATCAGACATTGTAGGGGCGGGTTTCACATCCGCCCCTCTATGTATTTTAAACTCCTAAAGGAATTTACCAGTGGCAAACGGCGAAAAAAAAGATTATTATGAGATACTTGGTGTTCATCGCAACGCCTCGGAAACGGAAATAAAAAAGGCGTTCCGGAAAGTTGCAATTCAGTTCCATCCGGATAAAAATCCGGGGGATAAGGCTGCTGAAGAGAGCTTTAAGGAGGCATCCGAAGCGTACGAGATTCTTTCTGATGGTCAGAAACGTGCTCAGTATGACCAGTTTGGTCATGCCGGCGTATCCGGTGGCGGTGGTTTCTCCAGCGGCGGTTTCGGTGGTGGAACTCCGTTCGGTGATATCTTTGGTGACATCTTTGGCGACATCTTCGGTGCCGGTGGAGGTGGTCGTGGCCGTTCCCAGGGGCGCCGGGGTGATGACCTGCTCTATAATATGGAAATCAACTTTGAAGATGCCGCCTTTGGCGTGGAGAAGAAGATCGAGGTTCCGTTTGCCAAGCGGTGTAACACCTGTAACGGCTCCGGTTCAAAACCGGGAACCGATCCCAAGGTCTGTCCGGCCTGTCGCGGGGCGGGGCAGGTTCGCTATCAGCAGGGTTTTTTCAGCGTCAGCAAAACCTGCGGCCAGTGCAACGGGGAGGGGAAGGTTGTCGATAATCCCTGTCCGGACTGTCGGGGTAAAGGGAGTGTTAAAGATATCAAGACCCTCTCCATCAAGGTTCCGGCCGGCGTTGATACCGGTTCCCGTCTCAAGGTGACCGGCGAGGGGGGCATGGGCAAAGGGGGGCCAAACGGTGATCTCTATGTTGCCATTACCGTCAAGGAACATACCATCTTCCAGCGGGAAGACAACAATGTTATCTGCGAAATTCCGATCAGTTTCATACAGGCTTCCCTGGGATGTGAACTGGAGGTGCCGACTCTGGACGGTAAAGTCTCCATGAAAATCCCTGATGGTACCCAGTCAGGGAAAATATACCGACTGAAAGGGAAGGGAATCCCTTCCTTACAGGGGTATGGCAATGGAGATCAAATGGTGGTTATCAGGATAGAAACCCCCACCAACCTTAATAAAAAGCAGAAAGAGCTGCTTGAGGAGTTTGCCCGGATCAGTGGGGAGGAAATTCATCCCATGAAAAAAGGCTTTCTTGATAAGGTAATGGATTTCATCAGCTAATTAACTCTCAAAGGGGGGGGCATGAAAATAGATAAGCGCGATTGGTTGTTTATAGGGATCGTGGTCGGGGTTTTGGCCATTTTTATCGCTATTTCGGGCAAGGAGAAGACCGCCCACGTGCCGAACAACGCAATGCATAAGGTTTCCTATGATGCGGCGTTCCGTAACGCCCCCGGTCCCAATGCCTCACTCTATACACGGGCTTTTTACAAGCCGGATAAAAAGGCGGCTGAAGTCTTTTGCGAGCCGTGCCACAAAGAAAAAGGGGTGCCATACCCCCCCAATCACCCGGCTAAAAACCGGTGCATGTTCTGTCATAAGTTCAGTAAATAGATGTGGAGGGGCGACCGGTTGGTCGCCCTTTTTTTGTGGTTTGATACATACCGGTTGGTGTAGGGGCGTATGGCCATACGCCCTTTCCGCCCAAACATTAAAACCGGGCGTATTGCCATGCTCCTCCGATTGTGCCGGATACGTAGAGACGCACTATTTTGCGTCTCGATCGTATTACGGGGTTGGCACTTCCTCAACCTGTTTGTTTTCGTCGTCCGCCTCACCGACCGCAACCGCCTGTTCGGCCAATTCCGGCTCTTCCAGGCTGATACGTCCCAACTTCCCTCCCCTCAGTTCCCGCAAAAACGCTTCTGCCGCCCGGTGAACGTCAATGGTTCCCCCGGCAATCAGGCAACCAAGTTTACGGCCGATAACCTCGATTAGCTCGGTCGGTGACTCCGGCAACTCCGCCAGTTTATAGCGGGATTTCAAAAGTTCCGGGTAGCGAGCCATTATATATTCGGCTGCAAAGAGTCCGACGCAGGTATAATCAAGGGCACTGGCACCGATGGCACCACTGGTGGCCAGCCGGTATGCCACCCCCTGATCGTCCATGTTGGGCCAGAGAATGCCCGGGGTGTCCGACAGTACGACGCCGTTTTTCAGGTCGATCTGTTGGCCACAGGTGGTAATGGCCGGCTTATCACCCACCTTGGCCATGCTCTTGCCGGCCAGGGTGTTGATTAAGGTGGACTTGCCGGTATTGGGTATGCCAAAGACCATGATGCGGAGCGGCCAGCCGGGGCGTCCCCGGTGGGGCACGGTTTTCTGACAGAGCTTGAGGAGCCCCTTGGCATCGGCGTGAAGCTTTGCTGACATCGGCAAGGCAAAGACACCCTCTTCCCGTTCAAAATGGCGCACCCAGGCCTTGGTAATGGCCGGGTCGGCCAGATCATGTTTGTTCAGCACCTTGATGCAAGGTTTGTTGCGCCGCATCTCCACCAGTTGGTGATTGGCACTGGAGGCGGGGAGGCGGGCGTCAAGCACCTCGACAATAATGTCGATTTTGCGAATCGCCTCGGCCATCTTTTCCTGGGCTTTGCCCATATGTCCCGGATACCATCTAATCGTCATGATTCGGATTCCTTTTTAATACAGCTCATACTTCAAAAGACGGCACTCAATGGCACCGTTGAACAGCACGTAACGGCGTGATGCCTTCAGGCCGATATACTTTGCCAGCTCCAGGTTGCCGGTCAACACATAGCCTGTCCACCCCCGACAGCGCTTTTTCAGGACATCACCGATCTGGCAGTACAGTTCCCGGAGATCATCCTCTTCTCCCAGGCGTATGCCGTAGGGGGGATTGAGAATAACCACCCCCGAATCTCCCAGAGGGGTAAACTCCTGAAGTGCCCCGTGGAAAAAATGGATCTGCCCTTCCAATCCGGCCTTGGCAGAATTGCGCCGTGCCAGTGACAATGCCTTGCTGTCAAGGTCATAGCCGGTGATTAGGCCAAGGGGGATGGTTGTGATCCCCGCCTGCGCCTCGGCGCAGATTCGTTCCCAGAGGGGGGCGTCGAAATCAAGCCACTGCTGGAAGCCGAACTCCCGCTGAAAACCGGGGGGAATGTGTGCCGCCCGGAGTGCCGCTTCTACCGGAATAGTGCCTGAACCGCACATTGGATCGGCCAGGGGGCTGGCGCCATCCCAACCGGTGAGGGCGATAACCGCCGCCGCCAGGGTTTCCCGGAGGGGTGCCTCGTTCCGTTCGAGTCGGTAGCCGCGCCGATCCAGGGCGTCGCCCGAGCTGTCCAGGCTGACGGTACAGACATTCTTGTGGAGATGCACATTAATCCGCACATCGGGAAAAGAGGTATCCACGTTGGGACGACTGCCACACGCCTCCCGGATCCGATCCACCACGGCATCCTTAGTTTTCAGAGCCACAAAGCCGGAGTGGGTCAGGGCCGAATCCCGCAGGGAGCAGTCCACCGCCAGGGTCATGGCCGGTGTGATCAGCTCGTGCCAGGGGAGGGCAAAGACCCCGGCGTACAGTTCTGGTGGGCTTGAACAGGGAAAACGGGTCAGCTGGACCAGCACACGGCTGGCGGTGCGGAGCCAGAGGTTGGCCTGGTAGAGGCCGCTTCGATCGGTGTTGAAGGTTACCCCCCCCTTGCCGGCCACGGCATCGGTGATGCCCAGTTGTACCAGTTCGGTCGCCGCCAGTTCCTCGGCACCCCGGGGCACGGCGGCAAAACAGTTGAGAGTGGAGCCGGAGGACAGTACGACCGGGGGCGTGGTGGGGCGTGGTGGGGGCGTGCTGTTCCGTGGTGCGACGGGGCGTTTGCCGGGGCGCAAAATATGTGTGGTGTTACCCATGGAGTCTCCCTGTCTGCTCGGACCAGACCGTTTCAAGAATTTTCATTGTTTCTGCTACTGTGCCGCTGTTGTCGATAACGACGCGGCCATACTGTGCTTTTTCGGCCAAAGGCATCTGGCTGGCGACCATCCGTTCAGCCTCTTCGTTGCTTATCTGCTCCCGTGCCATCAACCGTGTTCGCTGCACTTCGGGGCGTACCGTGACGACCCAGATTTCATCGACCCGATCCGTGGCACCGGCTTCTATCAGTAGAGGTGCCATATAGACAATCACCGGGCACCCCTCTGCCGAATGGTGGGCGATACGAGCCTCGGCCAGTGCCTTAATGGCCGGGTGGAGGATCGCTTCAAGGGTATGTCGTTTATCCGGGGAGCCAAATACTACCCCCCCCAGTTTTTTCCGGTTCAGGGTGCCATCCCGTTCGAGGATATCTGTTCCGAACTGCCCCGCAATCTGGTCAAGAGCCTGACTACCGGGGCGTACAACATCACGTGCCAGTTGGTCGGCATCAACCACCGGAATTCCCTTGGCACTGAAAAATCCGGCCACAAAACTTTTTCCGGTGGCGATACCACCGGTCAGGCCGATAATTCGGGCTCTGTGTGCTGGTGAAGGTGTACTCATTTCAAGCTCCCGGAACCATCATAACAGAGCATTTGACAAAAGGACAGATTTTAGACTTGAGTTGCATCTCTAAATGGTGTATTTAAGAGAACTCGTTGGAGCGTTCAACCACAATTTACACGGGCGGTTAGCTCAGCTGGATAGAGTACAGGCCTCCGAAGCCTGGGGTCGTGCGTTCGAATCGCATACCGCCCACCAATAATAAAAGGCACTTACATATATTTGTAGGTGCCTTTTTTTATTTGGCTGTACTTAATTAATGACGGTTTACTTTGGAAAGTGGCTGGTGTACATATCGGGGTGCTGTTGCATGGGGCACGTGGACGCCCTATCTGTTTGACGTGACCCCTTATGAAACTTTACGCCATACCGGGCTCACGGAACATATCGAGCGGGTCGGAGTGGTAGTGTATGAGCGAACCGCTTCCCGGTAACTGAGCTCTGAACGATTTTTAGCCAAAACGTGCCACCAGTTCCTGCGCCACCGCCATGATGCCGATGCCGGTGGGGCAGGTCGCGTCGCAGCGGCCGCACCGGAAACAGCTGATTTCACCCCATTTGAGGGGATCGGCGGCCAGTTTGTGGTGAATGCGCCGTCGGCTTCTGAGGGCTGCGCTGCCGAGGGGGTTGTGGCCGCTGGCTTCCCGCATGAAACCGTCAAGTTGGCAGGAATCCCAGGTGCGGCTCCGCTCGACTTTGGTGGCGGAACGCCAGTCAAGGACGCCGAAGCAGGTGCAGGTGGGACAGGTTACATTGCAGCCGGTGCAGGCGATGCAACGTTCTCCGATTTCCTCCCAGAAGGAGTCCGGTACCCGGTTGGTGCGCAGCAGCTGTGACGCGGTTTGCAGGAGGATTGCTCCGCTGTCGGGTGCCGTGGCAAGGGCTTGTGTGAAGAGTTCCTCCTCCTTCGGTGTGGCTTGGTTCGGCAACTCTGCCACCAGTTCCGCCCCCGTTGCTCCGTAGGCCCTCACCAGCCAGTTTTCCCCACTCCAGAACAACTCAAAATCACAGTTCCCCCCCGCCGGAGGGAGGAGTGCCCCCCTGACTCCGCAGTAGCCGGTAATTCCTGCCACAACAGCTCCCTGACGGAGGCGGAAATAGAGGTCGTCACGCATGCCGTCGCCGAAGAAACGGTCGATGAAACGGAGGCAGTGCAGGTCGGCGGGGGTAAAGCCAAGAATACAGAGCGGTTTCACCGGGGGGAGCGTCTGGCTGAATGTGCCCTGACTGGCGGTGAAGATGGTGTCCTGTTGGGGAAAAAAGGCCGCCGTTGGCTTACCCGGTACGGCACCGCCATGCAGAACCACGGAGCCGTCGTCCGGTGAACCGATGGTGCGGGTGCCATCGGCCAGCAGGATCGGCAGCCGCAGTTCGTACCGCACGGCCAGGTGGGACAAAAATTGTTCCAGCTCGTGTGGTGTCAGCTGTTTCATGGCAATTTCTCCAGTCGCACTGCACAGACCTTGAATTCGGGAATGGACGATTCCGGGTCCAGAACGTTGTTGGTGAGGCAGTTGGCGGCACCTTCGGCAAAATGGAATGGCATGAAGACCACGCCGGGGATCACCATGGTGGTGACCCGTGCTTCGGTCTGGATGCTCCCCCGGCGGCTGGTCACCAACAGCCGGTCCCGGTGGCGGATGGAGAGGCGGGCGGCGTCGTCCGGGTGCAATTCCAGAAAGGAGGTTGGTTCTTCACGATCCAGCAGATGGGTGCGGCGGGTCATGGTGCCGGTGTGCCAGTGGAAATAGGTGCGTCCCGTGGTCAGCACCAGGGGGTAGTCGGCGTCCGTCTGCTCACGGGGGAGGCTGTGGCTGACCGGGCTGAAATGCCCCCGACCCCGGGTAAATTGCTCATGATGGAGAATGGGGGTGCCGGGGTGCTCCGGTGTCGGACAGGGCCACGGCATACCGTGGGGAGCGAGCCGGTCATAGCTGATGCCGCCATAGGAGGGGGTGAGGGAGGCGATTTCGGCCATGACCTCCGACTGGCTGGCGTAGCTCATGCCGTCATAGCCGGCTTTTTTTGCCATGGCGCAGATGATTTCCCCGTCGGTTTTGGCCTCCCCCGGTGGTTCCACCGCCTTACACAGATGCTGTACCCGCCGTTCGGTGTTGGTGAAGGTGCCCTCCTTTTCGGCGTAACAGGCGGCCGGCAGCACGACATGGGCCAGAGCGGCGGTTTCGGTCAGGAAGATATCCTGCACCACCAGCAGCTCCAGATTTTCCAGGGCCCGTCGGGCATGGTGTTGATCCGGATCGGAAATCAGGGGGTTTTCTCCCATGACGAAAAGGGCGAAGAGCTTACCCTCCGAGGCTGCATCCATGGCTCTGGTCAGCGGTAAACCGGGGGAGGCCGGCAGTGCCGGTACCCTCCAGGCCGTGGCAAATTTTTGCCGGTTCTCCGGATCGGACACCTTTTGGTAACCGCTGTAGAGATCGGGGAGGGCACCCATGTCGCACCCCCCCTGCACGTTATTCTGCCCCCGCAGGGGATTGACACCGGTGCCCGGTCGCCCGATGTTGCCGGTCAGCATGGCCAGGGAGGCCACGCAGCGTACGTTGTCCACCCCATGGCTGTGCTGGGTGATCCCCATGGAATAGAAAATCATGGCACGCTCTGCACCGGCGTAGAGGCGGGCGGCGGCAATGATGTCGGCGGCCTCCAGTCCGGTTTCTGCCGCACTCCGCTCCGGGGTCCAGTCGGCCACACTCTCCGCCAGTGCTGCGTAATTTTCGGTGCGGGTGGTGATAAACTTTGTGTCGGCCAGTCCTTCGGCAATGATGACGTGCATCATGCCGCAGAGGAGCGGTACATCGCTGCCGTTCGTGTGGCGTAAATGCAGGTCGGCCTGGCGGGCGAGGCGGATACGGCGGTTATCGGCAACTATCAGGCGGGTGCCGCTGCGAACGGCGTTCATGATGCGGCTACCGATGAGCGGATGCTGTTCGGTGGTGTTGGAGCCGATGACGAAGATAACGTCGGTTTCATCAATGCAGGAGATGGTGTTGGTCATGGCTCCTGAGCCGAAGGTTTCGGCCAGACCGGTGACGGTGGAAGAGTGGCAGAGGCGGGCACAATGGTCGATGTTGTTGGTCTGGAAAACGGCCCGGGCCAGCTTCATCAGCAGGTAGTTTTCCTCATTGGTGGCCTTTGCCGAAGAGGCAAACATGACGGAATCGGCACCATGCTGTCGCTGGATCTGGGTAAGGCGTGCCACTACCAGATCCAAAGCTTCATCCCAACTGGCAGGCTCAAGAGTACCGTTTTTCCGTATCAGCGGGGTGGTGAGACGCTCCGGATGGTGGACGAAGGCAAAGGCGTTCCACCCTTTGACGCAGAGCCCTCCTCGACTGACCGGATGGCTGCTGCTCGGCTCCACTCCGACAAGGCGACCGTTGTCGCTTACCAGATAGAACATACAGCCGGTACCGCAGTAAGGACAGACGGTCAGGGTTCGTTTCATAGGGCACCCCGCAGTTGCTCGATCTCGTCGAGGCGAAACACCGGACCATCCTGGCAGCAGTACAGGTGTTCAATGGTGCAGTGACCGCATTTGCCGACGCCGCAGCGCATCTGCCGTTCCAGGGAGACGACGATCCGGTCGGAGCCGAGCCCCTTTCCTTTTAGCTCGGCAATGACCGCCCGGTACATGACCGGCGGGCCGATGATGACGGCAGTGGTGCGGTGGGGGGTGATGGTCAGGGGGGGGATGAGGGAGGTGATAAGCCCCACGTTGCCGGTGAAACAGTCGTTGCCGGTTGCGCTGTCCACTGTCAGGTGGCAGGCAAACTCTGCCGACGCTTCCCACCGGGCAAGCTCCTCCTTGAACAGAGTGTCGGCGGGGCTCTTGGCACCGTGGAGGATGGTGACCCGGCCGAACTGTTGCGGTCGATCTTCGCAGTACTGGATCAGTGAACGGAGCGGAGCCAGTCCGCAGCCGCCGGAGATGAGCAGCACATCCTCTCCATTCAGTGCCTCCAGGTCGAAGGGACGGCCAAAGGGGCCCCGCACGCCGACGGTTTCCCCGACTTTCATCCGGTGCAGGGCGGTGGTGAGCTGTCCGGCCTGGCGAACCCCCAGCTCAAAATATCCTTCTCTGGTGGGGGAAGAGGCGATGGACAGGGGTGCTTCCCCCCACCCCAGCAGGGAAAGCTGGACAAACTGTCCTGGCAGATGGCCAAGGGGGGTGCCGTCGCTCCGGATGAGGCGAAACAGTTTTTCCCGGGGGGTAAGGTCGGTAATGGCGGTAATTTCACAATCAAAGGGGATATAGAGGGAGTTGCAGGGGGTGGTATCCCTCATGTGGGCTCTCCTTTAATGAAAATGGATGTTTATTTGTTGGGCACGCTTCGCTTTGCCCAACCTACGAACTACGAACTTAAAAGCAAATCCTCCTCAATCCCCCTTTTTCAAAGGGGGGGAGGGGGGATTTGCCGTAAAGCTTGGGACAAACAGAGTGGTTTGTCACCTCTTTTTTAACCGCCACCCTTCCTTGTTGAGCTGGGGAACCCGGGAGAGAGCCAGAGAATCCGGGGGGACGTTGCTGGTGACCGTGGTGCCGGCCGCCACCAGGGAGTTGCGACCGACGCTGACCGGTGCCACCAGTTGCACGTCGCTGCCGATGAAGACGTCGTCACCGATCAGGGTGCGGTGCTTGTTGACGCCGTCATAGTTGCAGGTAATGGTGCCGCAACCGATATTAACATTACTGCCGATTTCGGCATCACCCAGATAGGTGAGGTGTGAGGCTTTGGAACCTTTACCCATGGTGATCTTTTTGGTTTCGACAAAGTTGCCGATTTTGACATGGGTTCCCAGGACGGTGCCGGGACGGAGGTGTGCCATGGGACCCACCGCCACATCATCGGCCAGTTCCGATGCTTCCAGTACCGAGGCCGCCTTGATGTGGCAGTCGTTGCCGATGCGGCAGCTGGTGATGGTGACATTCTGCTCGATTTCACAGCCGCTGCCGATGATGGTGGCGCCGCCGATCTGACAGCCGGGGTGGAGGACCGAGTCGGCACCGATGGTAACCCCCTCGTCGATGTAGGTGGTTTCCGGATCTATGAACGTTACACCGGCGAGCATGTGCCGCTGATTGATCCGGCGGCGGAGAATGCGAGCCGCTTCGGCCAGTTGTACCCGGTCATTAACCCCCATGATCTCTTCCGCATCAGCGGTCGGCAGAGCCAGACAGGTTAAACCCTGGCGGGCGGCGATGCCCACCAGATCGGTCAGGTAGTATTCCCCCTGGGCGTTGTCGTTACCGATCTGTCTGATGCCTCCCCGCAGGAAGTCCACTTCCATGCAGTAAATACCACTGTTGACTTCACAAACGGCCTCTTCATCGGGGGTAGCATCCTTCTGCTCGACGATACGGGCAACGCTCCCCGCCTGATCCCGAATCACCCGGCCATAGCCGAAAGGATTGTCCAAAAGGGCGGTCAGTACCGTGAGAACCGCCCGTTGTTCCCGGTGGAATGCCAGCAGAGCCTGGAGGGTTTCGGAGCGGAGCAGGGGGGTGTCGCCACAGAGGATCAGTACGGTGCCGTGGAAACCTTCGAGAGCATCCAGGCCGCAGGCCACGGCATGACCGGTGCCGAGCTGCTCCTCCTGCATGGCGCAGCGGATATCGGCGGCACCCCGGAATACGCTCTGCACGGCGGTGGCCTGATGTCCTACCACCAGCACATTGGTCGTGGAGCCTGCGTCGCGGGCGGCTGCCACTGGCCAGGAAATCATCGGCACTCCGGCAATGGGGTGCAGAACTTTGATCAGGCCGGACTTCATTCGGGTACCTTTTCCAGCAGCGAGCAGCAGTGAGGCCAGAGATTCCATAGGTATAGTGCTCCAGGGGGTAAAATGGTGATTGTCAGCTGCTGTCTTTATATGCGATTGCAGACCAAAGCGTCAAGATATTAGCGCAATTGCGCTGTTACCTTGATCTTCTTTACCCTTTACTTCTCTGGCGGTTTGGCTATAGTGCTTTTTCGTCGGTACAGGAGATTCCGAGAGGGTTTTCATAATGGCAATTGCAGATGATGTTATGCATTTGGAGCAGAAGCTGAAAGAGCTGATTGTTAAATATGAACAATATTTTCAAGGGTTTGAAAAGCGTGAACCACTTCAATTGTTTGAAGAGGTGGCAACGCTGATTCGAAACTATGCCACTGCTCGCGTCAGCAACACCATGTACCGCTATCGCTACAGCATGCTGATAGCCCGCTTCAATACCTATCGGGAACACTGGAACCGGACTCTGAAATTGATCAATGAGGGACGCTATTCCCGTGACCGCTTTATCAGTGATTTGCACCAACAGCAGAAAATGTCTCCTCCACGCCTTCAGCCGGAAGTTACTCCTCCTGTCGGGGAAGACGATCTGGATCGGCTTGTTGCCGAGCTGCAAGCGGCACGAAAAACCTGTAACCTGCCGTATCACACCATTACCCGGCAGCTGGTTGCCGCAGGTATTGAAGAGAAAAAACCGCTCCTGGTTGAAAAACTGGGGACAGCAAACATCGCCTTCAGGGTCGTCATCGAAAACGGCATCCCCAAACTGAAGGCAGGTCATCGCACACATTGAATCGGTCAGATACCCGGATACCCCATGACGACATTAGTACCCCAGACAATTGAATGCATTGCTGCCCTGCGCCGTAAGGAACGCTCCCTTGCCATCACCGGCCTGAAAGGTTCCTCCCCGGCACTGCTGGTTGCCGAACTGGTGCGTGCCGGCCTCCCCTCGCCGCTGGTGCTGGTCGCCAGTCAGGATGGGGCGGAAGAATTCTGCCGCGAACTAGCCTTTTTTTCCGGCGGTGAACTCCATGGTGATTTATTTCCTTCCTGGGATGTGGTGCCGTTTTCCGCCACTTCACCCCACCCGGATGTGACCAGTGCCCGGCTCGATACCCTGTTCCACCTGAGTAATGGTACCTCCCGCCTCACGGTGGTATCTCTGGCGGCCGCCCTGCAACGGGTGCTTCCCCGCAGGGTATTGGGGGAGGCCTCCTGCTATCTGCTGCCGGGTGAGGAAACCGAGCGGGATGAGCTGCTGGCGGCTTTGATGCGGATGGGCTACGCCAACGTGCCGCTGGTGGAGGATCGGGGTACCTTTGTCGTGCGGGGGGGGATTCTGGATATTTTCCCTCCCAATCTGACCACGCCGGTGCGCATTGAATTTTTTGGCGATACGGTGGAAACGATCCGTGCCTTTGACCCCCTGACCCAACGCTCCTTGCAGCCGCTGGAAGAGTTGATGCTGCTCCCCTCACGGGAACTGCTGCTCTCCGATGGGGTTCTGGAGGAGTTGGCACCCCGCTTGAAACGGTGCTGTGATGATCTGGATATCCCGGCCAACCGGCGACGTTTGATTCTTGAGGATCTTCAAAACGGCGTCTACTTTCAAGGGATCGACTTTCTACAGCCGCTGCTCCATCCGGGGCTGGAAACGATTTTTGACTATCTGGCTGCCGATACCCCTCTGATACTGCTTGATCCGGAAGCACTCCAGTACGCCTCCCTGACCTTTTTCGAAGAGATTGAAGCCGGGATTGCCAAGGCCGCTGCTGCCGGTTTGGCACACTCGCCGGCCAACGAACTGTATCTGACAGAGGGGGAGTTTCAGGCAATTCTTACCGGTCGTCCGGTGCTGCAGCTGTCCGGTTTGCTGCTCGATACCCCCGGTACCGGTACGGCCATTGACGTGCCGTGCCAGGAAAATGGCGACCTGCGGGTAACGGTATCCAAAGAGACCAGCCACGCGCTGTCACCATTGGCTCGCAATCTGCGGGGCTGGCTTGACGGTGGTCAGCAGATCGTCATTGCCTGCCATCAATTCCCCCAGGCCGAGCGGCTCAAAGAGCTGCTCTCCCCCTATGGTATCCCGTGTCATATTACTGAACAGGGTTTTCTATCGGCGGTGACCGCTCCGCCCGGTGGAGCCATCGCTCTGTTGATCGGTGATATCTCCCGTGGCTGCCGCCTCCCTTTCTCCCGGCTGATTCTGATCGCCGAAGAAGAGCTGTTCGGGAAACGGGTTAAGCGGCGCGGTGTTTCCGAGGTGCGTAAGAAACAGCTGCTGGCCTCCCTGGCCGAGTTGAAGCCGGGTGATCACATGGTGCATATCGACCATGGGGTCGGTCTCTACCGGGGGTTGCAGCATATTAGTGTGGGGTCGGTTGCCGGGGATTTTCTGCTCTTGGAGTATGCCGGCTCGGACAAACTGTTTTTGCCGGTGGATCGCCTCGGGTTGGTGCAGCGCTATGTGGGACCCGAGGGGAGCAGCCCCCCCCTTGACAAGCTGGGGGGCGTTTCATGGGAAAAATCCAAGGGGAAGGCCCGGAAAAATATAGAGGAACTGGCGGGAGAATTGCTGGAAATCTATGCCAAACGTCAACTCTGTGAAGGATTTGCCTTTTCTCCCCCCGACGAGATGTATCGGGAATTTGAAGCCTCCTTTGCCTGGGAGGAAACCCCTGATCAGCTGAGTGCCATTGAGGACGTGCTGGCCGATATGCAAAACTCCCGTCCCATGGATCGGCTGGTCTGCGGTGACGTGGGGTACGGCAAGACCGAGGTGGCTCTGCGGGGAGCCTTTAAGTCGGCTCTGGACGGCAAACAGGTTGGCATTTTAGTGCCGACCACCATTCTGGCCCAGCAGCATTACGAAACCTTCCATGAACGGCTCAAGGAATATCCGGTCACCGTGGAGGTGCTCTCCCGTTTCCGGACGGCGAAGGAGCAGAAGGAAATTCTGGAACGGCTCAAAAAGGGGGATATCGACATTATCATCGGCACCCACCGGTTACTGCAAAAGGATGTGACCTTCAAGGATCTGGGGTTGATGATTATTGACGAGGAACAGCGGTTCGGTGTCAAGGATAAGGAACGGCTCAAATCATTCCGGGCGGTGGTCGATGTAATGACCCTGACCGCCACGCCGATTCCCCGTACCCTCTACATGTCCATGATGGGGATCCGGGATCTTTCCATTATCGATACCCCGCCGGTGGATCGTCTGGCGGTAAAAACGCTGGTTTCCCGCTTTTCCGAAGAGTTGATTCGGGAGGCGGTGCTGCGGGAGCTGCGCCGGGGGGGGCAGGTGTTTTTCGTCCACAACCGGGTACAAACCATCGGCAAACGGGCCGAGTTACTGGCACAGCTGGTTCCGGAGGCGAAGATTGCCGTGGGCCATGGCCAGATGGGGGAACATGAGCTTGAAAAGGTGATGCTCGGTTTCATGCATGGGGAGACCAACCTGCTCCTCTGCACCACCATCATCGAGTCTGGTCTTGATATTCCCAACGCCAACACCCTGATCGTCGACCATGCCGATAAATTCGGTCTGTCCCAGCTCTACCAGTTGCGGGGGAGGGTGGGGCGTTCTACCCAGCGGGGTTATGCCTATCTGTTGGTGCCGAGCGAAGCGGGGCTCACCTCCGATGCCCGGGAGCGGCTCCGGGTATTGCAGGAAATTTCCGAGCTGGGAGCCGGTTTCCGCATTGCTACCCATGACATGGAAATCCGTGGTGCCGGAGACATGCTGGGCAACCGGCAATCGGGAACGGTCACCGAGATCGGTTTTGAACTCTACAACCAGATGCTGGAGGAAACCATTGCCCGCATGCGGGGCGAAGAGCTGGTGGAGCGGGTTGAACCGGAGATTAACCTCAAGGTACCGGCCTTCATTCCGGAAGCCTATGTGACCGATGCGGGGCAGCGGTTGGTTATCTATAAAAAATTAACCCAGGCCGAGTGCGAAGACGATGTGCTGGATGTGCAGAATGAAATGCTTGACCGCTTTGGCAGTTATCCGCTGGCAACGGTCTACCTGTTTGAAATTATGAAATTGCGGATACTACTGAAAAAGCTGATTGTGCGTCAGATCGATTTTGATGGCAAAGCGGTTATCGTCTCCTTCCATCCCCGCACCCCGGTTCCCCCCGATACCATCATCGGCATGATGCGGGGAGAACCGAAAAAGTATCAGTTTACCCCCGATTACAAGCTGGTCTGTACGCTGAAAGACAGCTCGTTTGAAGGCGTTCTGGATATGGCACAGACGGTGTTGCGACGGCTTCTCCCAAAATAATGCCGGTGCATAAAAGTGGTTGCCGGTATATAATGCTTGACATGTATAATGAACAAAGGAATACTTAACGTTTTTAATAAAATAGACATGAAACTCTGTAAGCGGTCGGGAGAACTGGCGTGACTGACACCAACCTGGACAAGGAATATCTCAAGGGGCTTACCATCTTGTATGTTGAAGATGATCGGGATACCTATGAGCTGTTCATTCCTCTCTTGTCACGCTTCAGCAAAACCGTACTTCATGGGATCAACGGCGCGGTGGGGTTGGAAATTTATCGAAGAGAGTTCCCCCATATTATTGTTACTGACGTGCAGATGCCGATGATGGATGGTTTGTCCATGGCTCAGGAAATCCGCACCGTGGATCGCAGTGTGCCGATTGTTGTGGTGAGTGCGTTCGAGCAGGCCAGTTATCTGAGACGGGCTCTTGATATCGGCGTTGACAAGTTTGTTACGAAGCCGACCAACAGTAACCAGATTTATCAATGCCTGCTGGATTGCGCCCACCGCCTGCGGATAGAGGCACAACTACAGGAGAGTGAAGAACGTTTTCGTAACCTCTTCAATGACTCTCCCGATGCGCTTACCCTGTTGGAGGGGGACTCTTTCACCGACGGTAACAGGGCTGCGGAGTTATTGCTGCGCTCCGCTCGGGAACAGTTTTTGGGGCAGAATCCGGTGCATTTTTCCCCCGAATTTCAGCCTGACGGTCGCTGCTCTGCCGAAGCTTTCCGCGAAAAAACAGCAGAGGCACTGCACGTCGGTACCGTCTCCTTTGAGTGGCTGTTTCAGCGTCTTGACGGCAGCCGGTTCTGGGCTGATATGTCATTACGTGTCACAACTATTCAGGGTCGCCAGGTGATTATCTGCTGTTGGCGGGATATCACAGCCCGCAAGCAGGCTGAAGCAAAGCTGAAGTCAATTACCACTACCGCTTCAGATGCCATTATCATGATTGACTCACACGGCCTCATTACCTTTTGGAATCCTGCCGCCGAACGTATTTTCGGCTACGATGCTGCGGAGGTTATTGGCGTCAATCTCCATCATTTTTTGGCTCCTGAGCGATATCGTGATGTCTTCGAGGCTGCGTTTCCCCTGTTTCGTCAGACAGGGCAGGGAAATGTCATCAACACAACTATCGAACTGGGGGCTATCCGGAAAGATGGTCAGGAAATTTCCGTCGAGCTCTCTCTGTCGGCGGATATGCATGAGGGGGAATGGCACGCCATCGGTGTCATTCGGGATGTGAGTGGCCGGAAGAAGTATGAAACCGAACTGCTCAAGCTGTCCCGTGCCATTGAACAGAGCCCGGTCTCAATCCTTATGACTGACACCCATGGGGATATTGACTTCGTGAACCCCCGGTTTACCGAACTGACCGGCTATACGGCCGAGGAGGTGCTCGGTAAGAATCCCCGGATTCTGAAATCGGGGCAGACCCCTCCGGCCCGGTTTGTCGAACTGTGGGCGACCATAGCGGCGGGGAATATCTGGCATGGCGAGCTTGTCAACCGGCGTAAGGATGGCACCCTGTTCTGGGCGACCACCTCTGTTTCGGCACTCCGTAATGCCCAGGGGGAGATCATTCACTATCTGTCGGCCTTTGAGGATGTTACGGAGAGAAAGCTGCTTATCGACGAGTTGAACGGTGCCAAGGAGGGAGCCGAAGCCGCTACCCGGGCCAAGAGTTCCTTCCTCTCCTCCATGAGTCATGAGATACGGACGCCGATGAATGGTGTCATCGGCATGACCGATCTGCTTCTCGAGACGACTCTGACCCGGGAACAGCATGATTTCGTTGATACCATCCGTAAAAGCGGTGAAAACCTGTTGGAATTAATTAATGATATCCTTGATTTCTCAAAAATCGAGGCGGGAAAACTGGATCTGGAAATACTCGACTTTGATCCCTATGCCATGATGGAAGATACGGTTGACCTGCTTGCGTTGCGGGCTTCGGAAAAAGGGTTGGAACTGCTCTGCTCCGTTGACCCGGCCATCCCCGCCGGGGTGCGGGGTGATCCGGGCAGGGTGCGGCAGATCATCACCAACCTGGCCGGTAACGCCATAAAGTTTACCGGAAGCGGAGAAATTGTCATTGCGGCCTCTCTGAAAGAGGTACGGTCTGACCATCTCACCGTACTGTTTGAGGTTCGTGATACCGGGATCGGCATTCCGGCGGATCGGTTGCAGGCGGTTTTCGATCCCTTTACCCAGGCCGAAGGTTCAACCACCCGTAAATTTGGCGGTACCGGGCTGGGGCTGACCATCTGCAAACAGCTGGCGGAGCTTATGGGGGGCGAGGTTGCCGTTACCAGTGAATATGGTGTGGGCTCAACCTTTAGCTTCACGGTCTGTTTTGAAAAGCAGGCGGCGGATCGGCATAAGGAGGAGGGGAAGGTGATACCCCGTCCGGAACTGGACGGTATGGCAATACTGGTTGTCGATGACAACAGCACCAGTCGTGCCTTGATTCGGGGGCAGTTGGAGCGTTGGCTCTGCCGTGCCGTCGTCGCTGCCGACGGCGAGCGGGCCATGGAACTTTTGCGGGAGGCGGCCACCTGCCAGACCCCCTTTCAGGTTGTACTGATAGACGAACAGATGCCTGGCTGTGACGGGTTTGAACTGGGCAGCCGTATTAAAAGGGATCTGCTGCTGAGTCAGACCCGGCTGGTTTTAATGTCGGCACTTGGTCAGGGGAAAAGCCGAACCCAGCTGGAGGAGAGCGGTTTTTCCGGTACGTTGGCCAAGCCGGTACGGCGCTCCCGGTTGTGCGATTCCCTGGTTCTGTCCACCGGTACCCCACAGGGGGGGGCTACCAACTCGGATTCCATACGGACCGAGAAGAGTGCCCGTATCCTGCTGGCAGAGGATAACGTAATCAACCAGAAAGTGGCGCAGAAAACCCTCTACAACCTCGGGTATTCCGTTGATATTGCCTCAAATGGTCGGGAGGCGGTCACAGCCTTGGAGCATATCGATTATGATCTGGTGTTGATGGATTGTCAGATGCCCGAACTGGATGGTTTTGAAGCCACTGCGTATATCCGGAATCCGGATTCACCGGTGCTGAACCATCGGGTGCCCATTATTGCTATGACGGCCAATGCCATGACCGAAGACCGGGATAACTGTCTGCGAGCCGGTATGGATGACTATCTATCGAAGCCGATTAAAAAGGAAGTCATCGCGGAGCTGCTGCATGCATGGCTGTCAAAAGAGGGTGCTGACGGGTTGCGTTCCTGATGTCTCAGTCACGAGGGGAGCGACCGATGTGGTTTTTAATAAAAAATACCCGGCGGGCGTTACTCGCTTTTAGTCTGTTATTAAACGGGCTGCTTATCGTGGTGTCGTTGCTCTATCTGGCTAACAGCAAGCAGAAGTGCGTTGAGATCGCCAGTATCACCTCCCGGAATTTGACCCACGTCATTCAGCACGAGATCAGTAACCAGCTCTATCTGTCCGATGTGGTTATGCAGTCTGTGGCAGCATATTTTACTCAGCTGAAAACGAACTCCCTGGCCACTGACCGGGTGGTCAACCCCTATCTTGAACAACAGAGAGCCCTCCTGCAGCGGGTTGCCTTTCTCCGCATCTTTGATAAAAACGGCAATGCTATTTTTGGTACCGATAACCTGCAGTTGAATATCGCAGATCGGGACTATTTCAAGGCAGCTCAGAAAGATCCTGTCCCCAAACTAATTCTGTCAAAACCCTATAAGGCCAAATTAGGGGGCAAGTGGTCCCTCTATCTTGCCCGGCGACTCAATGACCAGCAAGGCGGGTTTGCCGGCATCGTTTATGCCGGATATCGGTTGAGCAGCTTTAGCGACTATTTCAGTCACATCAACGTCGGAAAGGGGTTGGTTGTCCTCATGGATGCCGATATGGGGTATCTGGCCGGTTATCCCGAAAGAGCTGGGGGGGATGATGTCATCGGTACAAAGCATGTGGCACCGGAAGTTGCGGCACTCATACCGGGTGGTGCCGATTCGGGTACGACCCCGCTGTATGTTTCGTCCGGATCCAAGGCCACCATGCTCAGTTCATTCAGTCGCATAGCTCCCTATCCTCTGATAGCCCTGGTGTCGCTGGGGGGGGATGACTTTCTGGCACCCTGGTATAACGAGATTCGCATCGTCTCTGTCGGCATGCTGCTCTTTACTCTGGTCAATCTGTTTTTCATCAATTTGTTTATGAAAGCTCATAAGGTGCGGACTGTTACCCAGGCGAAACTGGAATCAAGTGAGGGTAATTTCCGAAACTTTTTTAACAATGTTGATTATTTGCTGTTTATTTTGAATCGTAAAGGTATTATTATCGCCGGAAACAACGCCGTAACCCATGTGCTTGGCTATGCAGTGGAGGAGCTGAAAAACCGCCCGCTGGTTGAGCTGCAGCCGGAATTGGTTCGGTGCAGTATTGATGACATATTTACCGGATCGCAGGTCTGTAATACCATACCGTTACAACGGGCAGACGGGGTGGCTGTGCCGGTGGAAACCCTGATCAGCGAGGGTGTCTGGGACGGTGAGCCGGCTCTGTTTGTTATTTCAAAAGACGTATCCGAGTTGCAGGCGTCCAATGATAAATTTGCAACCGCCTTTAATGGTAGTTCGGCCATCATGTCCCTTTCCACGCTGGATAGGGGGATCTATCTTGATGTTAATGAAACATTCCTACGGAAACTTGGCTATGCCCGTGATGAGATAATTAATAAAAGTGCCAAAGATGTCGGTTTTTACGAGGACTACGAGCAGCGGGCGGAGATAATGCGCCTGATGAACGAAAAAGGGAAGGTTACGGAGAAAAAGATCAACCTTCGGAGTAAGACGGGGGAAATAGTTCCGGTGCTGCTTTCCTGTGAGACCATACGCATAAAGGGTGCGGATCTCATACTGGCCTCATCCATGGATATCAGCACGCTGCTCAAGGCGGAACAGGAGCAGATTAAGGCTAAAATAGCTGCAGAGTCAGCTAGTCGTACCAAAAGTGAATTTTTGGCAAACATCAGTCATGAACTCCGTACTCCCATGAATGGGGTCATTGGCATGGGGCAGCTGCTGGAAACCACCGAGCTGACGGAAGAACAGGGCGAGTACTTGTCGGCACTTAACCTCAGTGCTAAAAATATGCTTGGGTTGGTTAACAATGTACTGCACCTGTCCCAGATTGATGACGGCTGCAGTATCAAGATGTCGCAATTTAACTTTTCCACCTGTATTACCGATGTGATTGATAGCTTTCTGGTGAATGTTCGGGAAAAGAAGTTGTCACTGGTTGCGGAACTGGCTGCTGATATTCCTTCGGTTCTGATTGGAGACTCGCTTCGGGTCGGACAGATACTGGTAAATCTGTTGGATAATGCCGTTAAATTTACCCCGCAGGGGGGAATTTCCGTGGCCGCCCACGTTATTGAATGGCGTGGCAATGCTGCGGTGATTCAGATACTGGTTCGGGACACCGGCATCGGTATCAGTGATGAAAATAGTGAGTCAGTGTTCATGGCGTTCACCCAGGAGGACGGCTCTTCTACCCGCAAATATGGTGGCTTGGGACTCGGTCTTGCCATTTGTCGCAATCTGGCGACACTCATGGGGGGCAGTATTGCCGTTGAGAGTACACCCCTTGTCGGGAGCTGTTTTAAAGTCCGGCTCCCCTTTCAAATACCGGAGTGCAGTATACAATACAAGAAAGGTATATTATGAAAATCCTGGTAGTCGAAGATGATTTTGTCAGTCGTAAATTGCTGATGGCTCTCCTGTCAAAGTTTGGGGAGTGTGATATGGCCAGTAATGGTGTGGAGGGGCTGGAGGCATATCTGCTGGCACTTGAATCCGGCGAAATGTACGACCTGGTCACACTGGACATTATGATGCCGGAAATGAGCGGTCACGAAGTCCTCAAGCGGATACGGATGGTGGAGAATGACCGGCAGTTGGATCACACCTGTGTGATTATGACCTCGGCTCTCTCGGATAGTGAGAATGTTCTGCAGGCCTTCAAGAATCAGTGCGAAGGCTACTTGCGTAAGCCGATCTCCAAGAGTGAACTTACCCAGAAATTGCAGGAATTGGGATTGGTGGCAGAAGTGGTGTAGTCGATACACGTTTTTGCGTACCGCTAACAACATACCGCGTGAATAACGGGCAATGAATGGTGCATTTCAACACAAACGTCCCCCCCTTTCTGTAAAGGGGGGGACGTTTGTGTTGAAAGCTCCCCCTTTTAAAAAGGGGGATTGGGGTGGATGTATTAAATTTTGAACTGTCCCACCACTCTCCGCAGGTCGTCGGCGAGGGATGACAGGTGATTAGCTGCGCTGGCCGACTCATGGGCCCCACGGGAGGTCTGGGCAACGACTTCCGTGATCTGGATCATGTTGCTGCTGATTTCCGAGGTGGTCGCGGTCTGCTCTTCGGCCGCAGTCGCCACCTGATGAATCTGAGCGTTGACATCGTTGATCTGCTGGAGAATCTGCTCAAGGGCCCGACCCGAATCGGCAGCTTTCTCGCTCCCCTTGCCAACTTCACTGACCCCCTCTTCCATGGCAGTTACCGCACCTTTGGTTTCCTGCTGGATGGCCTTGATCATCTCGCTAATTTCCCGGGTAGCCCGTGTGGTACGCTCGGCCAGTGCCCGAACCTCATCGGCAACAACGGCAAAGCCCCGTCCCTGTTCCCCTGCACGAGCTGCTTCAATGGCGGCATTCAGTGCCAACAGGTTGGTCTGATCCGCAATGTCTTCGATGGTTCCAACAATTTCTCCGATCTGATCCGAACGGCTTCCCAGGCTTTCCACCGCCTGGGCTGATTTCCTGACCCGGTCGGCAATGCTGTTCATTACGCCGATGGTTTCATCGACAACCTTGGCACCTGAAACGGCGGCAGCACTGGCGAGTTGTGACCCCTCTGAAGCCATTTGACAGTTCTGGGCAATGTCGCCGGAGGTGGCTGACATCTGTTCGCTGGCCGTGGCAACTGTTTCTGCCTGGGCTGAAACCTCTTCGGCACCGGTAGCAATCTGTTCAGCATTTGATTGCAGCTGGATAGCCGAGGAGGAAACCATCTGACTGGTCTGGGCAATCTGGGAGATGATTCTGCGTATCTTCTCCACGAGGGTGTTAATTTCATCGGCAAGTTGGCCGAATTCATCGTTGGAAGTGATATTGATCTGTTTGGTCAGATCCCCCTCACCCCGGGCCAGGTCGGTGACCTTGGCAACAAAATCCTGCAATTTCCGGGTAATGGTAAGGTTGATGACACTCATCAGGCAGATAAAGCTGGCGGCCAGTGCCGCCGCACCGGACAGCAGCAGGAGGATGGTTGCCTTTCTGCTGGCGGCGTAGCCCTGTTCCGTGCTGGTGATGAGCTTGATGGCACCAAGAACCTTGACATCCTTATCGTGGCATTTCTGACAGCGCTCTTCGTTGGGGAGCGGTAGGACGGTCTCAAGGACATGAGAACCGTTCAGCACCATTTCAGAAGTAGCCGGAGCACTGTTTTTGAGCACCTCCATAACCTTGGTGTCTCCCTGCACAGTAGTTCCCCGCTGCACTCCTTTTTCACCGTAGACCGAAAAGCTGATGGCACGTTTGAGGTCAATGATCTCTTTTGTATAGGCATCAACCTTTTTCATATCATCGGCCATCATGGCGTTCTTGATATCATCCCCCATCAGGTTGACAAATGCCATGCTGTTTTCCCGTTGCAGGGAGATAAGTGCCTCCCGTTCGAGGAAAAGTGCGGCTCCGCCGACGATCAGAAGACCCGTGAACAGGGCAGTTCCGGCGGCCAGAAGGATTTTGAGGGCAATGCCGATACGCATGCCACTTCGTGCCGGAGTGGAAGAATGATCTTGCGGTGACATAGAAAGCCTCCTGATAATAATTTAGTTTTAGCAAGTGTCAGATACGAAGATGGTGAGTTAACCTCTATTTATTAACACAATACGACAGTAAACTGCAAGCTTATGAATTATTCCGCCGCTGAAAATTGTAGATGACCGTGTTATCGTTGACCAATATTCACGTAACGTGTATTATTCACCCAGCAGTAATAATCGGCTCGCATTCGAGGCAATTAATGCTTGATGCCTGAGGTACCATATGTCAACCCTGTGGGGGAAATTCAAAGCAAGCCAGCTTACCATCTATTTTGGGGTCGTCATTGTCCTGATTTTGCTCAGTCTGGCTCTTCTTGCCGCGACGACCCTTCGCAATCAGGAAATAGAAGTGTGGCGCAAGCAGATGAGCAACAGTTCTCTGGTGCTTGCGGAACAAACGTACCAGACTATGGCCTCTGCGTATCTGGCTCTTGATAGTATTGCGGAGAAGGTGCGTGCTGAAGGTGCCGATAATCCAAAGGTTTTCAAGAGTAAGCTCCGAACGGAAAAAATCTTCCGGATGCTCAAAGACAAGACCGAATCTCTGCCGCAGATTGATGTGGCGACGGTGGTTGCCAACGATGGTGAGGTCATCAATTTTACCCGTTCCTTTCCCCCCGCTCCGATAAATTTGGCTGACCGTGATTATTTCAAGGCACAATCCGCACCGGGTGGTGCCGCTGACTTTGTCAGTACCTCGGTGCGTAACAAGGGAAATGGTAAATGGGTGTTCTACATCAGCCGCCGCCTCAATGACAGCCAGGGCAATATGCTTGGGCTGGTTCTGGTGGGGATTTCTGCAGATGTCTTTACCAATTTTTACGAACAGTTGGGGCAGAACCTGGGCAAAGGTTCGGCTATTTTGCTCTACCGTAACGATTTTACTCTGTTGACCAACTGGCCCCGCAAGGACAGTCTGATAGGTAAAGTTAATAATTACGGTGCTACCTACACCATCGTCAATTCCATGAAAAAGGGCAATGACGTCATTTTTCTTGATAGTCCCCGGTTTTCCCAGGACAATGTGAGACAGGCACGTCTTGCGGCGGTTCGGGTGGTGAAACGCTATCCGCTCATTGTCACCATCTCCATAGCAGAGGATTTTTTTCTTGCCAACTGGCGCAACTCGGTGAAGGAAATCGCCCTTCTAACCTTTTGTTGTATTGTGGCTCTGCTGTCCGGAATCTGGATCATCGTCAGCATCTTGCGACAGCGGGAAATGGACTTGCAGACCAGTATTGAACTGAGAACCCGGGCTGAAGCGGCCAGTGAAGCAAAAAGTATGTTTCTGGCCAACATGAGCCATGAAATTCGTACGCCGATGAACGGAATTATCGGTATGACGGAACTCTGTCTGACTACCGAGATTGATAATGAACAAAAAACCTACCTGAACGCCGTAAAGGATTCGGCAGATAATCTCCTTTCCATTATCAACGATATCCTTGATTTTTCCCGGATAGAAGTCGGTAAAATCGAGCGGGACGAAGTGCCGTTTCTCCTGAGAACCGCCCTGGGTCTGACTCTGCAGGGGATTGCCGTACGTGCTGCAGAAAAGGGGCTGGAGGTGCTTTTTGACGTGGGTGGGGATATCCCCGATGCCTTGGTAGGGGATCCCGGGCGACTTCGCCAGATTCTGATCAATCTGGTTGGCAATGCCATCAAGTTTACCGCACGGGGCAATGTGCAGTTGCTGGTGCAACTGGTGAGCGAGGATGCCGAAGGCTGTCTCATCTCGTTTACCGTTCAAGATAGTGGCATAGGTATCTCTCCCGAAAAAATGAAGAAAATTTTCGAGCCGTTTGAACAGGGGGATCTGTCGACCACCAAATCCTATGGTGGTACGGGACTTGGTCTGGCAATTTCAAAGAACCTCGTTGAACTGTTGGGGGGAACCATACGAGTTGAGAGCGTGGTGGGGAAAGGAAGTGCCTTTACCTTTACCGCCCGGTTTGCTGTCCCTTCATCGGCTCCGGCACCGCTCCCTCCCCATCCTCTTACTGGCTATTCGGCACTGGTGGTTGATGATGTGGCTCTGAATCGTGAGCTCATTGCCCAATTTCTGGCCATGTGGGGAGTGACCTGTACGCAGGCCGCTGACGGTAGGGAAGGGCTGCGCCTTATGGCAGAAGCCCATGCCGCCGGTCACCACTTTGATTTTGTGCTGACCGATATCCAGATGCCGGAGTATGACGGCTGGCAGTTGGTGGAAGCGATACGCAGTAAACGGGAATATGATCGGACTTTCTGCATCATCATGCCGAGTGCCGGTATGCGTGCCGATTCCCGTCGCTGCCGGGAATTAAACATCAATGGTTATCTTACCAAACCGCTGGTTTTTTCCGAGGTGCAGGATCTGCTCTGTCTGCTGGTCGCCCCCGCCGCTGATGTGCAGGCGGGAGAACAACCGGTCGTAATGCGTAACAAAAGTCTCGAAAATACGCACAGTTACTCCTTGCTGGTGGCCGATGATGTCCCGGTAAATCAGATGCTTATTAAAACCATTCTGGCTCGTTTTGGTCACAGCGTAACCATCGTTGAAAATGGGGAGGAAGCGGTGAACGTTTGGCAGAACGGTCAGTTTGATATGATTTTCATGGATGTACAGATGCCGGTTATGGACGGGTTTCTGGCCACCAGGCGGATTCGGGAACGGGAAAAAGCCGCTGGGGGGCACGTACCCATTGTGGCTATGACGGCCTATGCCATGAAGGAAGATATGGAGCGCTGCCGGGAATCCGGCATGGATGATTATATCAGTAAGCCATTCCTGTCAGAGGATGTGCTGGCGGTCATTGACCGGCTGTTGGGTGCCGGTGACACGGTTGTTTCCTCTCCTTCTGCTGCGCCACAGGATGAAAAGCGTTCGGCTGCTCCGGTGCCAGATATGCCTGAGCCGGTTGCTGCTGCAGTACCTGAACTCTCCGAATTGCCGGTTTTTGATTTGGACGATCTGCTGAAGCGGCTCGGTGGCAACCGGGAGATGGTGCCGATTTTTACCGATATGTTTGCACGGAATACGGCGGTATTCATCGCGTCCCTTCGGCAGGCACTACTTGATGGAGATGATGATAAGGTGCGGGTACAAGCCCATTCGATCAAAGGGGCGGCCGCCAATATTTCCGGTCCCCGTATCATGAAAACCGCTGCTTTGCTGGAAACTCTGGCCCGTGAGGGGGGGCAACGTGAGCTTTGGGAAACCCTGGTCGAACAACTGGATGGAGAGATAAAAGAATTTGTCAGGGATAGTGCCGTTTAGTCCCCTGGTGACCGGTACGCCGCACAAGCAAAGCCGAAGATTGACGCCGCTAGGGGGGGGGAAGCACCCTTTCCGGACGAAAACGAGTTAACCGGTGACTGATGGTATTACAGTTGCCGCTCTGCAGTGATCTGGTGCCGGGAAAGAGGTGTTTTGTTATGCAGTTTTTCTATTGGAATAAAAGCTTCGAAATCGGCATTGCAGAAATTGATCAGCAACATCGGACGATGGTCGATTTCATTAATACACTGGCCACCGCACTGGTTGAAGGGGGGAAGCTGCCCGAAGTGAGGGGAATTGCCGACCAGTTGCTCCAATACGCGACAAGCCATTTCCGTGACGAAGAAAAGCTGATCGCCAGCTGCAGCCTTCCCGCAGAGGAACAAATCAGTCATCGGATCGCCCACGCCCGTTTCGTGGAAAAGACCCAGGAGATTCTCCTGCGTCCCGATCTGTTTCAAGAAGAGGTTTCCCAACAGGTCCTTGAATTTCTGACCACTTGGTTGATCTCCCATATTCTTGGCTCCGATTTAAAGATTGTCCGGAGCGCAGCGGAAGGTGGCAAGGTATTGACCGAGGTTGACGAACTGTTGGCCGGTATTTCTCCGGTCGAGCGGATGTTGCTCGGTGCGCTAACCGAAACGGAACGCCGCTTCCGGCTGATCTCTGACCACGCGCCGGTGTTGATCTGGGTTTCCGACGCAACCGGGGTTCGGGGCTTTTTTAATCGCGCCTGGAGTGATTTTGTCGGGGTGATAGATGAGAAATCCTTGAGTGAGGGGTGGAGTCGTTTTGTGCATCCGGAGGATTATGACCGGTATCAGGCGCAGATCAGGGCGGTACTGGCCGGCTTTGAGCCGGTGGAGGTGGAGTACCGTATTCGGGATTACCACGGCAAATACCACTGGTTCCTTGAGCGAATGTTGCCACGCATTGATACCACGGGAGTGTTGCTGGGGGTGATCGCCTCGGCGACAAACATTACCAGTATCAAGCAGGCGGAAGCGTTGCTCAACCAGTCAAACCGGGTGCTGGAACAGGAGGTTGCCCGCCGTACTGAGCAGCTTGAACTACTGATGCTAACCGATCCCCTGACCGGTGTTGGTAATCGGCGCATGGTGACCAAGCGTCTGGAAGAGGAGGTGGTACGTTCACAACGGTACCATCGTCCCCTGACCATTGCGTTCATTGACATAGACCTGTTTAAAAATATTAACGATACCTATGGGCATGCCATTGGTGATTCTGTGCTTATCAATGTTGCACAAAGTCTGGGAGCCTGTGTGCGGGACTGTGATATCATTGGACGTTACGGGGGGGAGGAATTTGTCGTGTTGCTCCCGGAAACCGTGCTTGATGTTGCCCATAGTGTTGCCGAGAGGATGCGGAGAGATATTGAACTATTGAACCCTTTGCACCTGTCCCGGTCGGTTACCGTGAGTATTGGACTTGCCGAATTGATGGATAATGAAACCGGTGATGCCCTGCTGGCACGCAGTGATCGGGCTCTCTATCTGGCGAAAAAATCCGGGAGAAACTGTTGTATTCTTGACCGGTGAATACGAGGGAGTAATTCATGAAGAGAGTCACCATACTGATGCTGATGATACTTGTCATCGCCATTCCGGCTGCCGGGGAGATTAGGGTGATCCCCAATGCCTCCGGTGGTAGTGGAGCCGTAGCAACGGTTCCTGCCACGGGTAGTGCCGTGCCGGTTAACGGGCAGAACAGTGCAGGAAAGCTTCAGGCTATTTTGGACAGTCATGGGGGGAAACCCTTCGGTACCATTCGTAAAAACCAGCGGGGGGATAAAAAACAGCAGTCAACCCGTGCCCTTTTCCGGAAGGGTACGAACGATACAAATAAATGGTACTAGAGTCTGTCGGACTTAGGGAATTGTCGCGAAATACGGTTGGGTGAGAATTGGTTCACTACGGTCATTCCGGCGGTAATGCTGCGGCTTTTTTTGCAGATGGATGCTCGTAGACGGTAAACGTCAGAATCCTCTTTGCCGCCTCTGGATTGGCACGCAGGCTGACACCCACCTCTTCACGTAAGGTGCGAATTTTTTCCGGATCATGGTTACCTTCTCCGGTTTCTTCCCGGCCAAGGGCAATGACCGCTTCCCTGAACTTTCTCCCCTGGGTTCCCCGAAAACCTTCAAAAAGGGGCGCAAAGATTTTTAAATACCACCCGTCCATGATGAGGGCACTTCCGATGATCTGTGCCGTTGCACGGGGGTAGGTGCGGAGCAGTGACGTCTCGAATGCGCTGCCGATAATGTTTCCGCAGTAAAAGGTGCACAACGTTGGAGGGGTGAGAAGAATTAGTACCAGACAAAAAAGCAGACCAGCCATTTTTCTCTTGAATCGAGCCCGGCGGTTTCTCTCAATCAGAGCCATAATGGCTAACTGTGAGCCGACATGAAGTTGTATCGGTTCGGTTTTGTCGGGGGACTGACGTGGTTCTTTCTGACCCATGGGCACTCCGGTGAACGTGGTGCGTGTTCTGTCCGTCGGTAGATGGTGAAATCACCGTCAGAAACCGTTTTGAAATGGTGCTACGAAAATAAATTTTATTTATGAAGAATATCACATTAACTAATAAAAGCAAGATTGGAAACGTGATGGTGAACAACGGCAGTTAATATTTGTTTGTAAAAGGAGCTGTGATGAAGTGTGTTGTGGGCGTACTGCTGATGTTGTCAATGCTAATGGTGACCTCCGTATGTGGTGGGGGACAGGAGAAAATGGTGCCGGTACTAATTGATGTGCGGGATGCAGGTGAATGGCAGGCGGGACATCTGGAGGGGGCGCAGCTGATTCCCTATACACAGATTGACCAGCAGATAGGGAGTGTGACCGGGGATAAACATGCCAAAATCTACCTGTATTGCCGTTCCGGCAGAAGGTCTGCGCTCGCCATGGAGAGCCTTAAAAAAGCCGGTTATCTGGATCTGGTAAACCTGGGGAGTATGGAGAGTGCTGCCACTACTCTGGGAAAACAGATTGTTAGGTAACTGGATGGTTGTGAAGGTGTCTCACATGCCGGGCGGTGTGGGACGGGGATGTTGGTAATGGATGTCGTTCTGGAAATACTGGAGGTTTTTTCCTCTACCGTACCCAATGCAGGGCTCTTGTTGCTGTTCCCCCTTGCGGTTTTCTTTATGAGTGGACTCTCCATGGGGGTAACCGCTCTCGGTGAAACTCTGGATGTGCGGGATGAGCAGCTTCGGAGAGAGCAGCAGATTAAAGAGATGCTGGAGAAGTATGAAGTGGAGATGGAATCCGGGAATCAGAAGATGATCGAACAGGGAAGGTAAGCGGCTCTGGGCATGGAGGGACTTTATTATTTCATAATTGCCGGAATAGTGATGATGGCATGCACAGTGCCGCTGATGATATTCTATGCCTTGCTTGAGAGGAGATCTCGGGAAGAGCAGGTAAAACGCCATGTCAGAAGGGTGCTGATGAAGGAGCTTGAACTTGAAAAAGAGCTTGAGGAGCGGAAGAAACAGGCGGATTTAAAATAAACCGTAGTTCATACAACCTGCCTATTCGTGAGCTTGCTCTTTGCTCCCAATCTGCCGGCGGTCGCTCTGAGGCCGATAGCATGCGTTTTTTTACCCATTCTTTGACACTTATCTTAAAGCTGTTCAGCCCCGCTTGACTTTTAATTACGATTAATTCGCCACAATAACGCTGTGTTAGATAAGGAACCAGTGCCAGAAGTAGAGGGTGATGAAGGAGAGGGGGATGCCGATTCCTACCATCATGCCGACCAGTTGGGGGCGCAGATCATGGTCTATGGCAATGATCCCTGCGGTAATCATGGGAGCCATGGCCGCCTCGAAAATAGTTACCTTGACGACGGTGCCGGTGGCACCGAGCACCAGCGTATAGAGGGCACAGAGGGTCAGGGGGCCGAGTAACAGCTTGTAAGCCAGGCCGCTTGCCAATGGGGCGGCGATGGCAGCCATGCCGCCAAAGCGGAGTTGGAAGCCGACCGAGACGAGGGCCAGGGGGGTGAGGGTGCCGCCCAGTTTTTCCAGTATGGTAACTGTCCAGTCGGGAAAGGGGAACGGTCTCAAAAGCAGAGCCGCCATGAGTGCCTGAAAGGGGGGGAACCGGGCGATTTTTCTTGCCATCTCCGGAGGGGAGATAGAGCCTGACGAGTAGTAGGTGGCGACGAAAATGCCCAGGGTGGAAAGAACCATGAAGGAGCCGAGCTGGTCTGCTATGATGCCGATCCCCAGGTATTGCTTGCCAAAATAGGCTTCGATCATGGGCAGCCCCACAAATGAAGTATTGCCCAGTCCAGCCACCAGAATCAACGCGCCGGTGGTACTCCGATCCAGGGAACAGAGCTTGCCGACCATGCCGAAGAGCAGCCAGCTACCGCCAAACAGCAGCCAGGCCATGGCGGCGGTCAGGGCGAGGGAACCGTCAGGTTTTAGGTTGTGAATGTGCAGTATTGCCAGGGCCGGTAGGGAAATGTGGATAATAAAGGCGTTCAGTACGGAGGGGGTTGACGCTGGAAAACGGCCGGTTCTGCTGAGACCGAGTCCGGCCAGCAGGCAGATTGCTAATAAAATGATATTGGCCATGGCAGGCTCCCTTTCAGTTCAGATGTAGTTGATCGACCGGTGCGGCTCGTCGCCCCATGAGCCAGGTAAACAGCAGCATCGTGAGCAATACCACCCCCCCAGCGGCGGCAAAGCCAACGGGATAGCCGACCCGTTTCAGTACGAATCCCATGGCGGTGGCACCTGTCATCATACCGAGGTAAATACAGCTGTTGTACATTCCCATTGCCATTCCCCGCTGGACGGCAGGAATCAGTTCGGCGATCAATGCACCGATGGCGGTGAAGGTGAGCGCCATACCGATCCCCATCAGCACTGCAGATGCCATCAACAGGTATGGATTCTCTGACTGTCCCATGGAGAGGAGAGCCAATGCCAGCGTGACCAGACCTACGCTGGTGAGGTGACGCCGTTCCACATGGTCGGACAGGCTGCCGATCGGTACCCTGCCAACTACGTTAGTGATTGCCTGGGCGGCAAATATCAGTCCCGCCTCTGCCGGGCCATGGCCCAATTCCTTTACGTAGAGGGGGATAAACGTCAGGAATACGCCGAAACCGATACAGCTGCCGAGGGTCGCCAGCAGGCAGGCCAGCAGTTGACGGTGGTGGAGCAGTTCCCTGCTGGCAGTGAGTGCCGCCTGGAGCCCGTTTCTGTGGCGTGGTGGGCCGGTGGGGAGCAGAAAGAGTGCCATGACGGCCACCAGAGTCAAAAGGAGTGCTGACACGAGGAATACCTGTCGCAGCCCGATCTTTTCCGCCAGATAGCCGCCGCTTGCCGGTCCCAGGGTCATGGCGATGTAGATGGCGGTGGTATACCAGCCATAGGCCCGGCCGATTTTATCAGACGGCACCACATCTGCCACCAGAGAGAGCATGCCGGGGGCAAAGGCGGCCAGACCGGCACCAAAGAGCACGTAGGCGGTCGCCATCTCCGCCGGGTGGTGACAACGGGTGACCAGAAACGAAGAAAGAGCCGTGGCGGCGATACCGACGATGATTGGTGCGGTTCTGCCGATCCGGTCGGCCACCAGACCTGCCGGAATTGACAGTAAACCGGCCGTCACCATGAAGGCCCCGTTGATACTGCCCACCTCTGCCGGCCCGGCTCCCATGGTGGCTGCAAAGAGAGGCATGACCGGAATGCGGAGGTACGAACTGAAAAACGCCGCAAACCCGATCAGGCAGAGCAGCAGAAACGGAGTCATGCTCTGTTTTGAATCAGGCACCCTCGCTGTCACCGGTTGACAAGCGACATCATGGCTGCCGGGTAGCGTTCTCCGGAAGCCGCTCCGGGGGGGATGATGCCGGCGATTTCCTGCTGCTCCTCTGCGGTGATCGTTACTGCGGCGGCTGCGACGTTCTCCTCAAGATAGGTGCAGCGTTTGGTGCCGGGGATTGGCACGATGTCGCTTCCCTGGCTCATTACCCAGGCCAGTGCCAGTTGCCCGGCAGTGATCCCTTTGCGTGCCGCAAGGGCGGTGATCCGGTCAATCAGGTTCCGGTTCCGGGTAAAATTATCTCCCTGAAAGCGGGGGGAGTTGCGCCGGTAGTCATCGGCGGCAAAATCTTCGGGGCTTTGCAGCTGTCCGGTTAAAAAACCTCTGCCGAGGGGGCTGTAGGCCACAAAGCCGATGCCAAGTTCCCGCAGGGTGGGGAAAACCTCTTCTTCCATGTCACGGCTCCAGAGCGAATACTCACTCTGGAGAGCCGTCACCGGATGGATGGCGTGGGCACGGCGGATGGTCTGGACGCTGGCTTCGGAGAGTCCGATGAAGCGTACCTTTCCGGCGGAAACCAGGTCGGACATGGCACCAACGGTCTCTTCAATCGGCACCTCCGGGTCTACGCGGTGCTGATAATAGAGGTCGATATGGTCGGTGCCGAGCCGTATCAGGGAGGCATCACAGGATGAGCGGACGTATTCGGGCCGGCCATTAATACCGGTGATGGGAGCCCAGCCATCTTTTACCGGTTTGCTCCGCATAATACCGAATTTAGTGGCCACAATGACCTGGTTGCGCTGTCCCTTAAGTGCCCGACCCAGCAGTTCCTCATTGGTAAAGGGGCCATACATGTCGGAAGTGTCAAAAAAATCAACTCCCCGATCCAGTGCCCGGTGCAGAGTGGCGATTGACTCCGCTTCGTTGCGTTCTCCGTAGAAGTCGGACATCCCCATGCAACCCAGTCCCATGGCTGAAACGGTTAGCCCTTCTGATCCCAGTTTTCGTTGTTCCATTGTGAAGCCCCTTGTCCTGTCGTGATGCGACCGTGTGATGGTTAGTATGGAGAAACACAGCTTAACACATTGAAATGACTCTTTGCCAAGTTGAATATGTTATCTGTGAGAAAAATCGTTAAAAAACCACAAAAAAATCTTGCATAACGTTTTGAATAGGAAGAAAATGGCTCATGGAGTATGGTCTGTTTGTACCATGAGGAGGTGAGAAAAATGTCAGTTACCGCATTATCACCAGGAGGTGTCTTGGGTGTGGCTTCCCAGATAAATCCGCAGGCGAAGACCGATAGTCAGGTGTCGGTTCCCCAGGTTTCCCAGGATGCCCACAAAACGGTGGCGGCAAGCCGGTCGGACACGGTAACGATTTCTCCTCAGGCGGTAAAGTTGGCTGAGCGGAAAGCCGCCGTCGCAAAAGAAGATGCAAAAAAGGCCGAGCAGGATCAGGCCGCTCAGTCTGCCCAGTTTGCTGGAGTCGCCCAAAAAACAGTGGCACAGAAGAGTGCCGAGCAGGCATATGCCATAGTCAGTGCCATATAAACCGGAATTGTTGGTGGTCGTTCACTAATCCGGAATTCATACAAAAAAGAGGAAACTGCCGAAGCCGTTTCCTCTTTTGTCGTTTATAACGGGCAACTTCACCCAAATCAGACGCTCGTATCGACCGTGCGGCTGCTCTTCGCCTCATCTTCCTTCATGCGCAGCATCATTGCGGAGGGAACCTGATAGATAAGCCTGTTGGCAGAATCCATGTACCGCACCATCAATGTTCCCTTCTGGTCGTAGACAAACTGTACCCGCGAAGAGGTAGAACCCATGCTGGTGTTGCCATCGACCTTTTTGGTCAGCTCTTTTTTCAGTTCCAGTTTTTTTGCTTCAGCAACCGAGGTCTTGGTGATCGTTGAGGACGCTTTCAGCGATGTGCCTGACAGATCGACCGTGTCGACAGTTCCCGCACTGTTCCCTTTGGAAGACGAACTTTTGGCAGTTATCTGCGGCGTCGTCGGCACACCGTTCTGGCCCGGTACCTTGTCATCCTGTTGAGAAGCAACCGATGGCGCAGTGGCATACCGGGGAGTCTGCTGTGCTATGTCTGAAACCATTGCTGGCAACATAACATAATCCTCTCACTGAAAAGGTGGTTGCTGAAATATTACAGACTACGCAGTCTCATCATACCCCCCTCTTTTAAATTTTACAAACAATTTATGAGAGGTTGGCGGGGAGGCATAGGAAAAAAGTTGTGTCCGGATGGTGACTTTTACAGCAAAGTGGACGAAAATCGTGTAGAAAGAAGGGGAACTCTGTGGTGCCCTTGGTAGCTATTATGATTAGATATATGTAACATGATGAGATTATATGTATTTGAATGGAGGCGTGGTTGTGAGAAGTGTCGTCATTGATGGTATTACCCTGTCTCTGGCCGGGTCAGTGGAGTTGAATCTTTCGTGGGTTGGTCAGGATGAGCTGCTGTTGCAGCTGCTGGCGGCCTGGATGGTCATTGATGAGCGGGATATCCCCTTTAACCCGCGCCTGATCGGCAAGCCGGGGGTGGGGAAGACCACCCTTGCCTATGCGGCGGCCAAACGGCTGGAGCGACCGGTCTATCTGTTTCAGGCCACCATGGATACCCGTCCGGAGGATCTGATTGTCACCCCGGTGATCGGCCCGGATGGCAAGATTCAGTATGCCGCTTCGTCACTGGTTTCCGCCATGGTGACCGGTGGGGTGCTGATTCTTGACGAGGGGAACCGCATGAGCGAAAAGGCGTGGGCCTCTCTGGCCCCCCTGCTGGATGACCGCCGCTATGTGGAGTCGGTTATCACCGGTCTGCGGATTCCTGCCCGCCCGGAATTTCGCATTGTGGTCACCATGAATGAGGATTCCTCTACCTTTGAAATCCCCGAATATATCCACTCCCGGCTCCAGCCTCAGATCTTCATTGACTTTCCCGAAGCGGACGAGGAGCTGGTCATTCTCCGGGAGAACCTCCCCTTTGCCGATACGGAAATTCTTACGTATGTGGTCTCCTTTCTGCAACGTGCCCATGGTGCCGATGAGCTGTATTCGGTGCGTGACGGCATCAATATCGCCCGTTATGCCCTGAAAATGTCTGCGGCCGGGGGACAGCCGCCCCGTGAGCTGCTCCGGCTGGCGGTAACCCGTATACTCGGTAACGAAGCATTGCCGTATCTGGGGTAACCATGCCGAAACGTCTCTTTCTGAAACAGTTCGGAGCGGTTCACGCCGTGCCGGTGCTCCATTACCGGATGGAGTGCGCCGAGCTGGTGCGGATGGCAGTGGAACGGGTTCGCCCCGATGTCATCGCCATTGAACTTCCCGCCACCCTTGAACAGCCGTTTCTTCGCGGGGTGCAGCGTCTCCCCCGGATTTCCGTGGTCAGCTACCAGGTCGGAGCTGAGAGTGTCTACCTGCTGATAGAACCGGCTGACCCGCTGGTGGAGGGGGCACGCCAGGCTTTGGAGCTTGGTATACCGCTTCACTGTGTCGATGTGGATCTGGATTCCTATCCCCGTCACCATGAGCGGCTTCCCGACTCCTACAGCATCAGTCGTATCGGGCTTGCGGCATACTACGGGGAGTATCTGGCCGCCACCCGCAGTACGCCCCCCTGTCAGGAGGACCGGCGGCGGGAGCAGGGGATGGCCTACCGGCTGCAGCAGCTGGCGAACAACCACGACCGAGTCCTCTTTATCTGCGGCATGTCCCACCTGGAGCGGATCGCACAGCTCTTCGGTGAACCCCAGGCGGCACCGCTGGTGCGGACCCGCCGTGACGGCGTATCGCTCTATCACCTGCACCCCGACTCCTGCCGGGAGATTCTGGCCGAATTTCCCTTTCTCTCCTCGGTCTATGAACTGCGCCGTGGCCCCCTGCCGGAGGAACCGGTGGAGCGGGGGAACGGTCTGCGTACACGATTCCATGCTCTTGAACTGATCAGCGGCGGCAAAGAACAGCTGTCTGAAGAGAAGATGATGGAGAACGCTCTGCGCCGCACCGCCCGTCATCTGGGTGCCGCCGGTCTGTTCCTTGACCGGCAGCGGCTTCTCTACCATCTCTTTGGCGAAGCGGCGCGGCACTATCGGCAGGAAACCGGTGACACGATTCAGATCTGGCAGAAACGGGCATTTTTCCGTTTTGCCCGTAATTATGCCATTCAGGGGGGGATGCTGCTCCCTGACCTGTTCCAGTTGCTGGCGGCGGCCCGGGGGTGCGTGGATGATAACTTTGCCTATGCCTTCTGCCGCCTTGCCACCAGTTACCCCTGGCAGAGTGACAGCGGCGACCTGCCGACCATCACCATTACCCCGGAAGAGCTCTGGGGGGGGAGCAGGCGTATCCGCTTTCGGCCACGGCAGAAACGACAGAAGGGGCTTTCTCCGCTGGGGCTGCTCAAACGGAAGCGGGAAGCCGCTCCCGGTCAATGGCTGCAGGGATTCGACGATCCATCCCTCTGCTCCTATCCGCCGGAGGATATCGCCGTCGAGGAGTATGGCCGTTTCCTGAAACGGAAGGGGTGCCAGCAGCTTTCCGAAGAGCAGAGCCGTACCGAAAAATTCAGCTCCTCCCTGCTGGATGGCATCGACATGCGCGAAACGGTGCGCAATATGCACGAAGGAGCTATCTACGTGCGGCAGCAGCAGCGGGTTAACGGTGGTGTCGGCTCACTGGTGATGATTTTTGATGACGGGGGAAAAGGGGATAACTATCCGTATCGCATGACCTGGTTGGGGGAGCATGACCAGGAGTCGGATATGGCCTTCTATGCCACCGAACCGGCGGAAAATATTGTGGGACCGGGGATCTGCCGCTGCGAATATGGTGGTTTTCTCCTCTCCTATCCCCCCCGGCGCATGCTGGATGTCTGGAATGACCCGGATTACCGGGGGGCAACAAGCAGGGGGGAACTGCTCCTGTTGGCGGCCCTCGACTACTCCGTCGAAAAGCATGTGGTCTACGTCGCTGCCCGGCCACCCCGTTCTATTCTCAAACAGTATGCCGCCCGCCGGGACCGGAAGATCATCTATATTCCCCTTGGCTCCCTCTCTCCCCACAAGGTCGCCCGGATGAGAATCATGCATATTCTCTCCGGTCGGGACAAAAGGGATATCGCCCGAGACTATATCTGGTAACCACCAAAAGGAACCACGCCATGACTGTTCATCCCTCCCGCTTATTTCAGCTTAACCATCAACAGGAACGTACGGCACCGGTGATCTACTGGATGAGTCGCGACCAGCGGGTGAAGGATAACTGGGCCCTGCTCCATGCCCAGGAACGAGCGGTGGCGTTGGGGGTCCCCCTGGCGGTGGCGTTCACCCTGGTGCCCACCTTTCTGGGAGCGACGATCCGTCACTACGGATTTATGCTGGGGGGGATGGCCCTGGTGGCGGCTGAGCTGGCCCGGCTGAATATTCCGCTGATCATGCTGCGGGGAAACCCGGTCGAAGAGATGTGCCGTTTTGTTGCGGAGCGACCGGTGGGGCTCCTGGTGACCGATTTCGATCCGCTCCGCATCAAGCGGGGGTGGCGGGAACAGGTTGCCGCCCGGCTGCCGGTAGCCTGTGTGGAGGTGGATGCCCATAATATCGTGCCCTGTCGGGTAGCGTCCGTGAAACAGGAGTTCGGTGCCCATACGATTCGTCCTAAAATCAGGCGTCTGCTCGCCGATTTTCTCGATGATTTTCCCCCCATGAAGGTACATACGTTTCCCTGGCCCGAACCGGTACCCCCCTTTGATCTGGGGCGGGAACTGGCAGGGGTGACGGTGGATCGCACGGTTGGTGAGGTGAGCGGATTTTTGCCGGGGGAGCTGGCCGGTCGGGAAAAACTGGACGCTTTTCTCGACGAACGCCTTGCCGGTTACGACGAACGGCGCAACAATCCCTGTGTCGATGGTCAGTCCGGTCTCTCCCCCTGGCTCCATTTCGGGCAGCTCTCGGCACAGCGGGTGGCACTGGAGGTCGGGCGGGAACTGCTTTTTTCCCCCTCGGTGGAGGCCTTTTTAGATGAACTGATTATTCGCCGGGAACTGTCGGATAATTTTTGTCAGTATAATGATTCCTATGATAAGGCATCCGGCTTTCCCGCCTGGGGAGTGAAAAACGTGGCGGAGCACCGCCATGACCGGCGCGAATATCTCTATGACGCGGCGGCATTTGACCGGGGAGAAACCCACGACCCGCTCTGGAATGCTGCCCAGCGGCAGATGGTCACCGGGGGCACCATGCACGGCTATCTCCGGATGTACTGGGCCAAGAAAATCCTCGAATGGAGCCGCTCCGTTGAGGAAGCCATGGCCATTGCCATTGACCTCAACGACCGCTATCAGCTGGACGGCCGGGATCCCAACGGCTATGCCGGAATTGCCTGGTGCATGGGGGGAGTTCATGATCGGGCCTGGGGCGAACGGCCGGTGTTCGGCAAGGTGCGCTACATGAATTACAATGGCTGCAAACGGAAATTTGACGTGGCCGAATACATTCGGCGCTATTTGCCTTTAAGGCCTGGCATGTAAAGACCGTGCTGAATAGTTACAGCAAAATAATCAGGGCGTTCCATGCGTTATCACATAATTATCGTAGAGACGCAAAATTTTGCGTCTCTACAAATGCCGACATTACCGGTAACCTTGACAGGACTTGATGAAGCCTCCCCTTTGCAAAAGGGGGACTGAGGGGGATTTGCCTTTAAGACCTGGCATGTAAAGACCGTGCTGAATAGTTACCAACAATCTTTACCAACGAACAAAGGAGCAGCAATGAAGTTACGTGAAACGTCCTACCGGAACCTCATCGCCTGTATCATTGGGGCGACCTCCTTCAAACCGGCTCAAGTTGAGCAGACAGTGGGGCTGTTGCAGGAGGGGGCAACGGTGCCGTTTATCGCCCGCTATCGGAAGGAAATGACCGGTGAGCTGGATGAGGTGGAAATTCGCACCATTGAGGAGCAGTTCGCCTACTTTTCCGAACTGGAGGAGCGGCGGATAACCGTCCTGAAATCCATTGATGAACAGGGGAAGCTGACCCCCGAGTTGCGGGATAGCATTGAAGCGGCCCGGCTGAAAACCGTGCTGGAGGATCTCTATCTTCCGTACAAGCCAAAGCGGCGCACCAAGGCGACCATTGCCCGTGAACGGGGGTTGGAGCCGCTGGCCGATATCATGGCCGCACAGCAGGTGACCCAGGGAACGCTCGAAGAGGTGGCACTTCCCTACGTTGCTCCGGAACAGGGTGTTCCCGATGCCGGTGCGGCACTGGAGGGGGCCGGGCATATTCTGGCCGAACGGCTGTCCGATAATGCCGATATTCGGGGAATGGTGCGGCGTTTGACCGGTGAACAGGGGATCATGACCTCCCGTGTCTCAGCAGACCATAAGGATACCGTTACCAAGTTCGAGATGTATTACGATTATCAGGAACCGCTGGCGGCGGTGCCGTCACACCGGATGCTGGCCATGCGCCGGGGTGAAAAGGAGGAGGTACTCTATCTCTCCGTCGTCGCCCCGGTGGAACAGATTCTTGCCGGTATAAAGGCCCGCCTGATCGGAGGGGAGAGTGTTTTTACCCCGCTTCTGGAGCGGGTAGCCGAGGATGCCTACAAGCGGCTCATCGCCCCCTCCATTGAGGTGGAACTGCGCCTCGAAAGCAAAGAGCGGGCCGATGAAGCGGCCATCAAGGTCTTTGCCCGCAATCTGCGGGAACTGCTCCTGGCACCACCGGCCGGGGGGAAACGGGTGCTCGGCATTGACCCCGGTTTTCGCACCGGTTCCAAGTTGGCGGCGGTCGATGAAAACGGCCGCTTTCGGGAGCATGTGACCATCTATCCCCACATCGGCGAGGGGCGGCTTCCCCAGGCCCGTCAGGAACTGCTCCGTCTGGTGGAGAATGGCCGCATTGAGATGGTCGCCGTTGGCAACGGCACGGCGGGGCGGGAGATGGAGCTGTTTGTCAAGGAAACCCTGGCCGGGGCCGGAAAGTCTCTGCCGGTCATTTCGGTCAGCGAGGCGGGTGCCAGTGTCTATTCGGCGTCCGACATTGCCCGTGAGGAATTTCCGGAACTTGATCTGACGGTACGCGGGGCCATCTCCATCGCCCGGCGGCTTCAGGATCCGCTGGGTGAGTTGGTCAAGGTCGATCCAAAGAGTATCGGTGTCGGCCAGTATCAGCATGACGTCAATCAGGCTATGCTGAAAAAGTCATTGGATGGAGTGGTGGAATCCTGCGTCAATTTCGTCGGTGTGGATCTCAACACCGCGTCGTGGGCACTGCTCTCCTACGTATCCGGTGTGGGGCCCTCCCTTGCCAAGGCCATTACCCGCTATCGTGACGAACATGGCTCTTTTGTTGACCGGGCCGCCCTGCTCAAGGTGCCCCGCTTCGGGGCCAAGGCGTTTGAACAGGCAGCCGGATTTCTGCGGATCCGGGGGGGCAAGCAACCCCTGGACAACAGTGCGGTCCATCCCGAACGGTATGGTCTTGTGGAAACCATTGCCGCCGACCTGGGTGTTACCTTGCCCCAACTGCTGGCCGATGTCCCCCTGATTGACCGGATACCGGTGAAGCGGTACGTGACGGACAGCGTCGGTCTGCCGACCCTGCACGACATTGTGGCCGAACTGAAAAAACCGGGGCGTGACCCCCGCAGTCAGTTCCAGGCGGCAACCTTTCGGGATGATATTCGGGAGATCGGTGACTTGAAGGAGGGGATGATATTGCAGGGGGTGGTGACCAATGTCACCGCCTTCGGTGCCTTTGTCGATGTGGGAGTTCATCAGGATGGGCTGGTTCACATCAGTCACCTGGCCAACCGGTACGTCAAGGACCCCCACGATGCGGTCAAGGCGGGGCAGGTGGTGCAGGTCAAGGTGTTATCGGCTGACCCCCAGCGAAAGAGGATCGCCCTGTCAATCAGGGAAGCCATGGCAGGGAAATGATGTACACCGTAGGGGCGACCCCCTGTGGTCGCCCGGTTTTGACGTTGATGGTATACGGGGGTGAAATTGAATACGGGCACCCACATGGGGGCACCCATGGCCGCGACCGAATCATCGCCGTTGTTGTTGATTGTGTAGGGGCGACCCCATGTGGTCGCCCGGTTTTGATGTTGGTGGTGCAATCCTCACCCGCCCACGAAGGACGGGCGCTCGTGAATGCGAGCATAGACAACATTGGTACCGACATCAACATGATCCGAATGGGCCGCAGCGGTGATTGATTTCATCAACCGGGCACTTTTGGTCAAGGTTCTGCCCCCCTGTTTCAAAGCCCGCTGCAAGGCTTTCCAGGGGGGCGGTCGCCCTTCCGCTTCGAAGTTCTTCCGGATAGAGGTGCGGGCAATTTTGCCAACGATCTTCATGGCCGGGGTGGCGTCCATGGCCCGCTGCGTAAATTCCATTAGCAGCCGCTTCACGGTCTGATTATCGACGTCTATCCTGATGGTTATTCCGGCAATGTCACTTTTCCATGACAAAGATATACGTATGGGTATAATGATAACAACCCAGTTTTACTGATTATTGACCCTTCAGATAATGAAAACAAAGTGCATTTATTGATAAATGCATACGACAAGGATAGCGAACGAGGTGTGATTAAGGGATGGGTAGGCAGTGGTTTACTACGCTACTATGCAAAAAGCCAAAGCACCACCCTGGATCGTTCTAGGCTCCAATTGCCTAGGCTGTCACAGGCACGACGCTCTGACGGTTTAAAAATATACCGCGATGCAGATTTGGTCAAGCTTAAAACACTATTGTAAATGATAACCATAGAGAGGGGGACGCTAGATTTGCTTTGGCTCCACAAAGAACAACACCCTTTAACAACGTAACTGCTCGGCTCGTGTCCGAGGGTGAGAGGTCGTTAAAGGGTGATTTAATTGTGACTCCAATCAATAAAGATGTCAAGGCTAAGTTTTCAATCACTCCTGAGATCAAAGAAAATATCAATCGTATCAACGAAACATCTACCTTGGATAATCTCAAACGTTTTCTTAATCCCCTCGACTATTCCCGTTTTCGCGCAACCGTTGCTGATCATCTCCCCCACAGTGCTACCACATGGCTTGCCGATAATATTGGTAATCCGTTTTGGATGCAGGAGAATAGACCAGAGGCAAAACCATTTTATGAGGAAGGAAAAGAACGGGAAGTAAATCGTCTGTCCGATAATATCCGAATGTTTGGCGGACTGATTGATAAAGAAGGTGTTGGACTAAGCAACGTGTGCCCAACGATCTGCCGATGGTTAGTTCAGGTGTTTGAATTTAATGCCGTGTAACACCGTAGGGGCGACCCCATGTGGTCGCCCGGTTTTGATGTTGGTGGTATACGGGGGTGAAATTGAATACGGGCACCCACATGGGGGCACCCATGGCCGCGACCGAATCATCGCCGTTGTTGTTGATTGTGTAGGGGCGACCCCATGTGGTCGCCCGATTTTGATGTTGGTGGTTCATGGGGGCGAAACCAACGGCGGGCACCCACATGGGGGTGCCCCTACACCGGTGGTTGGGAAATTTGATTGCTCATGGGTTTTGTTGATGCCGTGTTGCCCGAGGTGAGAGGTGTCATGAAGAGATTGCATCAAATTCATGCGAGATTGTTAATTCGTGGAAATTTGATAGCAAGTGTTACATTTCGCTTGAAAGCAAAGTAAAAAGGGTGTGAAGGCCGGAATCGAACCGTGCGCCAGCTCTCTTCTATGAGGGACTACCCGCTCTACCACTGAGTCTTACATCACACTCTTTATTGGACTATATAGTGCCGCTAAGGTGATTGTCAATGGTTGGTTCAATCCTCACCCGCCCACGAAGGACGGGCGCACCCATTATGCCGTGTCACATGGCAATAAAGACACTATGGTTTCAATCCTCACCCGCCCACGAAGGACGGGCGCACAATTACAGGGGGTTTTATGGCTGATTTAATTGTAGTTTCAATCCTCACCCGCCCACGAAGGACGGGCGCACAACACCGGTATTAATACATTCCCCGGGACAATAGTGTTTCAATCCTCACCCGCCCACGAAGGACGGGCGCACAGGGTAAATTCGGCGGTCACATCCTGTAGTGCTGTTTCAATCCTCACCCGCCCACGAAGGACGGGCGCACTACAAACCGCATGCGTGAAATAACTGATTGTGATGGTTTCAATCCTCACCCGCCCACGAAGGACGGGCGCACAGGCTATCAATTAGT
>CAIRBT010000068.1 GCA_903876875.1 uncultured Geobacteraceae bacterium | reverse complement strand
TGCTGCAAATCCGTCTGAACGGATCATATTTCACCGCTTTTTCGGTCAATAGAACGACTATTGACCTTCAAAATCGTCGAAATCTGCTCTCGCCCAGCCGAATTTTCGCGACGATTCCCTAAGTCCGACAGACTCCTAGGGTTCATTTTCTTTAAATAAATAATTGAGTGAATAATATCAGGAGTCGCATCTGCAATACTATATAAGTCAGAGATAGAATGATTAGAAATGAACTCCTGATAGCTTTTCTGGAACGGCTCATACCAATTCAATCCAAGGGGATAAGTGACATCTTTGTTTCTTTGAATACGTTTGAATGTTGCTTTTTCGAATGATCTTACAGACGAAAAAAGTGTGCCGATAATTAACAAGTATTGAAGTGTCGGTCTCCGATGCTCTGGATGTCTTCATAACGCGGAGATAATCAAAACGATAATCCTTGGCGGAATTAACCAGTAGATCCTGGTTCCGAGAAATGTAGGAAATGGTGCCAAGGCACGTAGGTTAGGCTTAAAAAAAGAGCCCCACGGTACATAAGGACTCCTCTGCAACAGACACCATATTAGAATTACTTTCTCCCGTATATGGCAGCCTCTTTGCTGACAACTATGATCATCCCATCAACCATGTGCAACTTATGGTGGGTAAGTATCAGACCGTCAACTAATTTTATCACAGCGTCTTTGCCGGTGACCACTCCCTTCGCAGGGCACACCACGACAAAATCGCCTTCTTCATACTTGGCTGATATTGCTATTCCTCAATGGCTGGGAGCTTTTTTGTCCACCCACCCCACCCCACCAACCTCACTCATTTTTTGGTATTCAGCTTCATTGACTCTTTCATACTTCGCACGTCCTTCTTGAGATTCTTTATACTTTTTTCGATAGCGAGAACCTTTAACCGTAGTTCAGTAATTTGAATGGCAAGTTTTTCGTTTGAAGAAACGTCCGTGTCGCCTACCTGACCGGCGACAACAGGGATACGTACTGCTTTTTGAGTCTCTGACTCTGCCGTATCGGTAGTCACTGCTGACTTGCTCTCTTCAGAGAAATTCACCGGAGTAAGAGCCCATCCGCCCACATACCCCGAAAAACGTCCATCCTCGGAACGAACCTTCACCCACCCACCGGCACACGTATCTTCCGCAACGACAATCGAGCCTTTGTTAAGATTGGTTACCACATGTGCTTTCTTGGTAGGCTTTTGCCTGAGTCTCAGCTGTGTCGTATTCACCGTACAGATTGAACGAGCCGATACCAGCGGAACGCTCAGTGTTAACGATACTAACACGGCAAAACCAGCCATAATGCTTCTTGTAACATATCCTTGCTTCATAGCACTCCTCCAGTTACTGATAGTAAATTGCGCACCATTACTCAGTCGCGAAGGAGTACATAACAGCTTTTTCGCATAAAAAACACATAGTTAGTTTTAATGAGTACACTGCAAGTATATGAGCAGATTCTTATAACAAGACAATAATTGGAAGATAAAAATGTAGTTTCAAAAAATGGTGTAATTGATGATTCATACAATGTGATCGAGAATAAGTTTTAAAAAAAACGGGAATGGCATTTTGCCATCCCCGTCTTGATTCTACTAAAAAGGTATCATATCAGTGATCGATCGCCTTTGCCATACCGATACCGGTATTCTGGCGCACATACACTTCGTCAAACATATCTTCGGAACGCTTGTTGGGGAACAACAATGCTCCGAAGATTGCGGCCATAAATCCGAGTGGTATGGAAATAAGACCGGGGTTTTTCAGCTTCAGGATCGGTGCATCAAGACCCATGATAGACTTGCCATCCTTGTTCTTTTCATAGTCAACTTTTGCTTTGGCAAGTGCCTTGGCATCTTTTTCATCAAGAAGTGCACCAGGAGGCAGAGCAGCCTGTTTTTTGTCCATGGCAGTAATCACTTTCTGTGCGCCCGCTGCAACCACTTTTGGATAGGTCATGTTAGGAGAAACCATAACCAGGCCGATGGAAGCAATGGTACCGACAACCAGACCGGAGATAACACCGCCGGTATTGAATTTACGCCAGAAGAGTGACAACACAACAACCGGCAGGTTACCGGAGGAAGCTACGGCGAAAGCGAGCGCAACCAGGTGAGCAACGTTCTGTTTTTCAGCAGCAAGACCGATGACAATACCAACGGCACCAACGACCAGTGAAGTGATACGGGCAGCCATAACCTGCTCATGCTGATCGGCATGACCATCCTTGAGTACGTTAACATAGATGTCGTGGGCGATAGCAGCGGATGCCGCAAGCACCAGACCGGAAACAACAGCCAGAATTGTTGCAAAGGCAACGGAGCAGAGGAATGCCAGAAACAGGTCACCAAAAATCGGTGCGATATCTGCACCCATCTGTTGAGCCAGGATGAGAGTAGCCATATTACCACCGGCGTCAACCTGAATAATTCCTTGGGGAGAAAGATTTACAGCAGCACCAAATCCGAGCAGGGTGGTCAGAACATAGAAGCCACCAATGATAAACATGGCGATAATAACAGATTTACGGGCAGCCTGTGCGGTAGGAACCGTGAAGAAACGCATCAGGATGTGGGGCATACCGGCGGTACCAAGTACCAGAGCCATACCGAGGGAGATCTGGTCAAGGGGTGATTTCATGAAGAGACCCGGCTCAAGGAAACGCTGACCAGCATCAATACCGTTCAGAGTAATGCCGTCTTTCAGCACCAGCTTGGAGACATGATCCTGAATATCTGCATTGTTTACGATTGAATCAAAGAAGGCGATTGGATTAAAGCCAGCTTTTGCCATAACCAGGAAAGAAAGAAGAAACGCACCGGACATCAGCAGACCGGCTTTGATGATCTGAACCCAGGTGGTGGCGGTCATACCACCAAACACCACGTAGCCAACCATCAGGATACCAACGCCAATGATGGCGGTTTTGTACTCAAGACCAACCAGCAGTGCCATCAGTTTACCGGCACCAACCATCTGGGCGGTCAGGTAGAACGTAGAAACGGCAACGGTTGAAATGGCGGCAACGGCACGCACCGGTTTCGGATCAGTACGGAAGGAGAGAATATCTCCCAGGGTGTATTTACCGGCGTTACGGCACGGTTCTGCGACAATCAGCAGCACGGTGATGTAGGCAACCAACCAGCCAACCGAGTACATAAACCCATCGTAACCATACAGTGAAATCATCCCGGAAATACCGAGGAATGAAGCAGCTGACATATAGTCACCGGCAATAGCCCAGCCGTTCTGGGTACCGGTAATACCACCACCGGCTGCGTAGAAGTCAGCAGCTGTTTTAGTCTGACGGGCAGCCCAGATAACAACTCCGAGGGTAATACCGATGATGATGGCAAACATTGACAAAGTGATCGCTTTATTGGCTTTCAGTTCACGTTTTTTGGCAGGTGCTTTTGCCGGTGCCGGAGTGGCAGTACCCGGAGCAGCGACAGCGGTCACACCCTGTGCTGCCGGTGCGGTTACCGCAGCAGCAGCAGCTGGTGAAGCAGCAGGTGCTGCTGCCTTTGAGGGCTCTTCAGCAAAGGCGGCTGCGGCAAATGAAAGTGCAACGGTTGCAATAATAAGAGTTTTCTTTAACGTCATGTCGTATCCTCCTTTTTTAAAGATGTAATTCGTCGATCAGTTCTCTGGTCAGACGGTCAAAGTCCTTGTTAGCTACGTGTGCATAGTAAAGTGCCAATGCCCAAGAGACAAAAAACTGGGAAAGTGCAAAAATATAACCGAAGTTGATAACGCCGATCATTTTAATTTTAAACAGACCCGGTGCGTAGGCTGCTCCGATTGGAAGCAG
>CAIRBT010000067.1 GCA_903876875.1 uncultured Geobacteraceae bacterium | reverse complement strand
GCCTCGTTCATGCCGATACCGTTGTCAGTTACCGAAATAATGGCGCACGGTCTGGTCAGGCGGTCGCTGTTATAAACGGCCATCTCCCCCTGCCTGACAGCTACATGAAGTACCCCGCCATCCGGCATCGCATCACTGGCATTTGTTGCCATATTCATTAAAACCTGCTCAAGCTGTTCCCCATCAACATTAACCATAAAGGGGAGCTCTGCCAGAGTAATGATGCATGCAACGTCTTTCCGTATCAGATGTCTGATAAATTCACCTGATCGTGCGACCAGCCCATTGATATCTTGAATTTTCTGGTTCAGCACCTGCTTGTGACTGTAGGCAAGCATACTATGGGTCAGCGTACTGGCCTGTGCTGAGGCGTCCATGATCCTTTTTACAGTATCTTTATGGCTCGGCGTCAGGTCATCGGCAATTTTTAATAATGCCGCATAGCCGTTAATAACACAGAGGGTATTATTAAGATTATGTGCCAGACCTCCGGCAAGCTGACCTATTGATTCGACTTTCTGAGAATGGAGGAGCATTTCTGCCAGGTGTTTCTTTTCAGAAATATCTTCCAGTGTTGCAATATAATGGCGTATTTCCCCCTCCCCGTAGATGGGAGAAATAATAGTCGTGACCCAGAACAGCGAACCATCCTTCCGGGTATTCTGAATTTCTCCCCCCCAGGCTTTGCCACGTGTCAAGGCACCCCACAATTCGGCATAGGTTTCCGGGGGAGTAGTGCGGGACTTGAGAATACGCGGGTTCTGCCCCATAAGTTCAGCAACCGTATAGCCGGTTAACCCGGCATAACTTTCGTTAACATATTCAATGGTGCCGTCTCTATCCGTAATGATGATAGCTGAAGCACACTGTTTAATGGCCTGTTCCAGCTTTTGCTGCACTTCAGTACTCTTTTTAAGGTCATGTTCAATGCGTAACCGGTGGGCTGATTCGAGTAGCTTGCCGGTCAACTCGGCCCGACTAACCGGTTTTGTCAGGTAGTTATGAATACCAATACTTATGGCTTTTTTCAGAAAACTGATATTTTCGAACGCCGTCATCACAATAATGGGCACAGAAAAGTCGAGGGCGTGGATATGCTCAGCCATGGTCAAACCATCCATCACCGGCATGGTAATATCGGTTATCACAATATCCGGGGTATGGTTCCGATAGACGTCCAACCCCTCCTGACCATTACGGGCGGTCAGTACCATCAAACATTTTTTACTGAGCAGCCTTACAACCTGCTCAAAAACATCGTCTTCATCTTCAACATAGAGTATGACCAGAGTTTTCAAAAACTCCGCATCAATGCCGGTTTCTATCACTGTATCCCCCCCGCAAGCGGTACATACAACGTGAACTCACTCCCCCCCTCAAACACAGCAACTTCAATCCGACCGTTCATATTGCGCTCTATAATGGTCTTCGACATATACAAACCAATGCCGGTTCCCGTACTCTTGGTGGAGAAATACGGTTCAAACAGCTTGTCCCGAATTTCCGCCGGAATCCCGCCACCGTTGTCCATAACCGAGACAATCCCCATCCCCTCCTGTTGACTGATTCGAATAGTTACCCGCCCACCGGCAATCCCCCCCTCAACAATGGCATCTCTGGCGTTGCCTAACAGATTGAGAATCACCTGGGAATACTCACCCGGAAAACCGTAGAGTACGCAATCATCATCCCCTTCCACCGATACGTTAATGCCCTTGCTCCGATACACCCCTTCCACGACCTCAATGGTTTGTATGATTTTTGTCCGGACAGAAAAGCGCTCTTTCTGCTTATCCGGACTATAGAAATCCCTAAAATCACTGATGGTAGAGGACATCTTCTGAATCAGCCTCTCTGCGGTGGCGGTTGATTCCGCAAAAAAATCATCGGTCAATTCTTCATCTTCATGGGCTTCCTGCAGATTTCCCACCAGCATATTAAGGGCATTTAACGGCTGCCGCCACTGATGGGCGATATTTGACAGCATATCCCCCAGTTCGGCCTGCCGCCCCCTGCTGATAAGCAGCTGATCCTTACAACGTAACTCTTCGATGGCGTCCGATACCCGTTGTTCCAGCGAGCTGTTCAATTGCCGGATCCGTTCTTCACTCTCCTGCAATTGGCTGTTCAACTGTGCCAGTTCACGATTCTTTTTGATCATTTCACGTTGCATATTTGATAATTCGTTATTGATTGTTTGTACCTCATGGTACGACACCATATCCTGCCGTGAGCGACTGGAAACGTCGTGCAGCTTCATGAGATACGGCTTCATCTGGAGTGTCTGCAGCTGATCCGACGGATAGACCTGCGCCATTATTTCCAGTGCTCCATCAGGTGTATTACTGCCGGTAAGTATGATGCAGTCACCGGACATTACCGCCATGCAATTGATAATCACGCAGGCCGATTGTTGAAAGCCGACCAACTCCCAACCGAGAGTTACCCCCACGTTCCCCACCTCGCTCAATAGCTGCATAACCTTATCATGGCATGAAGGTTCAAACAGCTCTGTAACCGGCGCACCAACGGGCAGTGGAGCCGGCAGATCATACTCACTGTGCATAACCGACTCAATTACTCCGGAGACGGTGCATGTCAGGGCCAAACCTTTATCATTGTGTGGTGTTTTCATAGTGATGACACGTCTCTTTTATTCCAGAAAATAGGTATTTTTGATTGCATCTTCAACGTACACTTTTCCCCAACCATGCTTCAATAGCCCGCGAGAGATGCTCTTTTTTCACCGGCTTGGCAAGGTAATCATCCATCCCGGCATGCAGGCAACAATCCCGATCATTATCCAGCACATTGGCGGTGACTGCTATAATAGGAACATTATGATTAAGCACATGAGAGGACGGATCACGAATGATACCTGTCGCCTCCAGACCATCCATGACCGGCATCAGACAGTCCATCAAAACCAGGTCATAGGGATAGGCCTCAAGTGCCTTGACCGCAGCCAGACCGTTTTCAACAACATCGGTCTGGTAACCAAGCTTACCCAACAGATTTAAAGCAACTTTCTGATTAATAACATTATCTTCAGCGTAGAGAATGCGTATATCACGCTGCGGTACCGGGGGAACGGATGGTGCGACCTTCTGCCGTGGCACCACCGTCCCGCACGAAGCCGGCATCGCCACCGTTATAGCCCGGTCTGCGGATCTCAGTAGCGATATATCCTGGCTGTTCTGCCGTTCAAACATGGAGGTAAACCAGAAGGTAGAACCGACTCCCACTTCACTGCGTACCCCAATATCACCCCCCATGAGATAGGCGATCTGCTTGCAGAGTGTCAGGCCGATCCCCATGCCGTCATGTCGGCGCGTACTTGAACCATCCACCTGGGTGAAGGGCTCAAAGATATTCGTGCAATCAGCCTCCGCAATGCCGATTCCCGTATCTTTAACCTCAAAACAGAGTACCACCAGGCCCAGTTGATCAATGTGGACGCTCACCGAGAGGTCAATCCCCCCCTGGATGGTAAACTTGATGGCATTACTCAAAAACTTGGAAATAACCTGGGTAAGCAGCTTGGGATCACCAATCAGAGCATGGGGCACATCGGACGCAATGTGGTACTGAATATCAAGCCCTTTGGCATGTGCGACGTTGATATGGGGTCCCACGGCCTGCTCAACGACCTTATCCAACGAGATATCGACAACATGCTGGGCAAGTTTGTATTTTTCCACACTGGAGAAATCAAGAATATCATCAATAATCCCCATCATATGCTCACTGCTTTTACGACAGATTTCAGCAAACTCATGCTGTTGTTCATCAAGATCCGTATCAAGGAGAATCTGGGTCATACCGAGAATACCGTTCATCGGGGTACGAATTTCATGACTTATGGTGGCGAGAAACTCAGCTTTCGCCTTATTACCGGCCTCCGCCTGCTCTTTTGCCCGCACCAGTTCGGTTTCCATCGCCTTTCGTTTTGTAATATCTTCCTTAATGGCAACGATATGGGTAATCGTGCCATACTCATCACGAATGGGTGAGATAACCGCCTGCTCATTAAAACACCTGCCACTTTTGTGTTTGTTAACAAACTCCCCTTCCCACGTTTTACCCTCCTTGAGTGCCCCCCATAACGCAACATACGTTGCCGGGGGGGTCAAACCGGATTTGAGAATGTTCGTTGAACTCCCAATGGCCTCTTCAGCGGTGTAGCCACAGATTTCCGTAAAACAGGGGTTAACAAATTCAATAATGCCATCACTGTCGGTTATAACGACCGTCAGAGTCGTTTGATCAATGGCACGGGTGAGTTTGCGGATATGTGTCTCGTAGTGATGGATATCGGTAATATTCTTATCAACGCCCCGATAGCCGGTCAACGTGCCCTGACTATCAAGAATGGGCACACCATTGGAAGAGATGCGCACCAGAGTGCCATTTTTATGGATACTCCAGCTTTCCATGCTCACCATATCGGCTTTGCTCTGGCGAATTTCCATGAACTGTACGGCAAAGCGCCCCGCCGATTCGGGCGGCATAAAGTCCATAAAAGTTTTCCCAAGCATCTCAGCCGGTGAATACCCCAAATGCTGGAGGACTTTTTGTGAGCAGAAGGTGTATCTCCCTTTGGCATCAACTTCCCACACCCAATCGGACATATTCCGTAAAATACCATCCAGAAGGGTACTTGTTTTGAGCATTTCTTCATTGGCCTTGGCAAGTTTTGCCTCGGCCTTAAGACGTTCGGTAATATCAAAAAGAATTATCAGATGCTCACCGGCAAAATAATCATCCAGTGGAGCCATGCTG
>CAIRBT010000066.1 GCA_903876875.1 uncultured Geobacteraceae bacterium | reverse complement strand
GGACAGTGAGCATAGCGCGATATTTCAATCCATTGAGGGGCACCGCAGCGAGGATATCCACCGGATTATTCTCACCGCCTCCGGTGGGCCGTTCCTCCACACCCCCGGGGAGCAGCTTGCCTCAGTAACCGTGCAGGATGCGCTTAACCACCCCAACTGGAACATGGGGAAAAAAATCTCAATTGACTCGGCAACCATGATGAACAAGGGGCTGGAAGTAATCGAAGCCCGCTGGCTGTTCAATACTCCGGTGGACAGGATTGAGGTCAACATCCACCCCCAGAGCATCATCCACTCCATGGTTGAATATATTGACGGCTGCGTCATTGCCCAACTGGGCTCGCCGGATATGAAAGCACCCATCGCCTATGCCCTCGCCTACCCGGAGCGGATCACCACCGGGGTCAAGCGACTGGATCTCACCTCCTTTTCCGGGTTGACGTTCCATAATCCTGACTATGAAAAGTTCCGCTGTCTCCAGCTCGCCTACCGGGCCATTACTGCGGGAGAGAGCATGCCGGCGGTCATGAATGCCGCCAACGAGATCGCCGTCACCCATTTTCTGGAGGGGCGAATCGGTTTCACCCAGATTGCCGAAACCATCGAGCGTTCCATGGACGCTCACACGCCCCATACGCTGCAATCAATTGATGAAGTATTGAAGGCCGATCTCTGGGGCAGAGAGACGGCTTACGAAATCTGCCGGGAGTTGGTACACTGATATGACCGTTGTCTATGCAATCATAGTGTTGGGAATTTTGATTTTTGTTCATGAATCAGGACACTTTTTACTGGCCAAACTCATGGGAGTCACGGTTGAAAAGTTTTCTCTCGGCTTTGGGCCGAAGCTGTTTGGCAAGAAAATCGGTGATACCGAATATCTCCTCTCCGCATTTCCCCTGGGTGGCTATGTAAAAATGTTCGGGGAGGCCGGCTTCATCGAAGGGGGTGAATTACACCACCCTCCCGAAACGGCTGCGACCGAAAGCGGTGAGGACGGCACCCCTCTGCTGCGTGAACTGACCGATGAGGAGAAAGCGCGCTCCTTCTTTCACAAACCGGTTTCCGCGCGGATTGCCATCGTCATGGCCGGACCGGTTTTCAATCTGCTCTTTGCCTGGCTGATCTTCATCATCCTCTGCATGACCGGTGTCCCCACCGTAACCACAAAAGTCGGCGATGCCCTCAAAGACAAACCGGCGGCAAAAGCGGGAGTGCAAAAAGGTGATATAATTACTGCCATCAACAGCAGGCCGATCAGCCACTGGGAGCAGATTGCCGAAACGGTTTCCGCCAGCAAGGGGGCTCCGCTTACCCTTACGGTACGGCGTGACGGCACGCCGCTCTCCTTCACCATTACCCCGGAGCCGAGAATCTCAAAGAACCTGTTCGGTGAAAAAGTGAACGGGTTCGCCATCGGCGTCGCTTCGGCCGGAGAGGTTGTCACCGAATACTACTCCCCCCTTCAGGCGGTCAGCAAAGGGTCGGTGCAGACCTGGAAAGTCATTGACCTGACG
>CAIRBT010000065.1 GCA_903876875.1 uncultured Geobacteraceae bacterium | reverse complement strand
TAGTTCTTCTGTTGCTTCATTAGCAATCTGATTGCGTAATTCACGAACTCTGGTGATACTGACAGGCTCTTTGTGCTGCTCTCTGCAATAGATGGCAAGTAAAAGGTACGTGATGAGGCCACCAAGTAGCTGAACCATAAGACCATAACCGAATGCGCGTAATGATCCAGGATATCGCCGAAGGTGAAGGCGATCTCACTAAACGTCTCGATGCCAGCGCAAAGGACGAACTGGGTGAGGTCAGCCGTTGGTTCAATACCTTTATTGATAAGCTCCACGGCATCATCAGCCAGATATCCAGCACATCGGATCAGGTTGCTGCCGCTTCCAATCAACTTAATTCTACCGCCGGGCAGATCGCCACCGGTGCTGAAGAAGTTGCCGCCCAGTCAGGAACCGTTGCCACCGCAGGTGAAGAGATGTCTGCGACCTCAAGCGATATCGCTCGCAACTGCCAGTTGGCCGCCGATGGCGCAGATCGGGCTTCGCAGGCAGCAAAAAAAGGCTCCGCAGTTGTTGACAGTACGGTGGTTGTCATGAGTCAGATTAACGCACGAGTGCAGGAATCTGCCTTGACGGTGGAAAGCCTTGGGCAGTGCTCTGACCAGATCGGAGCCATTATCGGTACAATCGAAGAGATTGCTGACCAAACCAATCTACTGGCATTGAACGCAGCTATTGAAGCAGCCCGTGCTGGCGAGCAGGGCCGTGGTTTTACTGTTGTTGCCGATGAGGTACGGGCGCTTGCTGATCGTACGACCAGAGCCACCAAAGAGATCGGTGAAATGATAAAAGCGATCCAGAAGGAGACTAAAGGCGCTGTGACCGCGATGGAACAGGGAGTCCGTGAGGTGGAAGCAGGTACTGCTGAGGCAGCCCGTTCCGGCGAGGCGCTGCGCGATATTTTGCTGCAAGTCAACGACGTCACCATACAGGTTAATCGGATTGCTACCGCCGCAGAAGAGCAGACCGCCACAACCAGCGAGATATCGAGCAACATGCAGCAGATAACCGATGTTGTACGGCAGACCGCACAGGGAGCAAGCGAATCGGCCACGGCGGCAGCACAACTGAATGGTAACGCCGAAGAACTTCAGCGTTTGGTACGGCAGTTCAAACTGCTCGCCAACCCGAATCAAGGTGGAAACAGGGTTTTCGCATAATATTTTTCACCATTAATGTGGAGGACAGCGGGGGGGTGCTGTACGTGAAGTCGCAGGTTTAACATATTATGATTTCAGGGCGAACACTAACGTCACAACAGGGGCATTCATCGAATGGCGAGAGCGCGTCAAGGAGGAGGCCTTTGAGCCTCCCTTGATAAGGGGGGAGGGGTCTTGTGTGAAAGTTTTGATGTTACAACGTACGTATGGGGCTGCTACGTCTTGGTGATGGTTATCGGCAGGGTGACCGTTGCACTCACCCCCTTGGCATCGGTTACTTTAATTATGTAGGAATAGGAACCTGCCGTGAGGGGCTTACCGGAAAGTACTCCTGCTGAGCTGAGAGCCAAACCGGGTACCTTGCTGGTGGAGGTCCATTTATAGGCAGCTGTGCCGCCGGAAACCGCGAAGGTTGTTGTGTAGGCGGTGGCAATTTTACCTGCAACCAGTGACGTGGTGGTGATTTTGGGAGCCATTGCTATGGTGAAGGTGTATGGCTTTGTAATCACAACCCCCTTTGCGTCGGTGAGGGTTATGTTACTTGTTACGATGCCTGAAGAGGTAAATGTTCCCGTAATCAACCCGCCAGCTGTCATGGTTAACCCTGGCGGTTGCGTGCCGGAGAATTTGTAGGGGGAGCTGCCGCCGGAGCCGGTAAGCTGGAGGGTAATGGTCTGCCCCTGTTCATAGGTGGTGAGTGCTGTTGTGATGGTAGGCTTGGTAAGAACTATCAGCGAGACGGATTTGGTTGCAACTATACCATTTGCATCGGTGACGGTGATGTTGTAGGAGGTCGTTCCGGCCGTGGCGGGGGTGCCGGATAGTATGCCTGCCGAACTGAGCGACAACCCGCTGACTGTTGAAGTTGATTTCCAGGTGAGAGGGGTGGTCCCGCCGGTGGCGGCCACTGTCTGGCTGTAAGCCATGCCCACATTACCTGAGGCAAGGGAGCTGGTGGTGATTGACGGTGCTGGATTGACCGTAACGGTCAGTGATTTCTTGACCTGAACCGCTCGGGAATCGGTGATTATATAGGTTGAGTTAAAGGTGCCGGTGGTGGTCGCTGTGCCGGACAACTTACCTGCCGTTGACAGAGTAAGTCCGGTGGGGAGCGACGCTGCAGTAAAGGTATAGGGTGCGGTACCACCCGAACCGGTTAACTGGGTTGCGACAAGCTGCCCCTTAGTGAATGCTGAGGGGAGTGGGGATGTTAAGAGGAGAGGGGAAATAGTGACAGCATCACTACCGGCGGCGGAAGAAAAGGTCAGGGTATCGCTGGTGGAGGTTGGGGTGTAGGTGAACGTTGCCAGGCCGTCACTGTTGGCGACCGTGTACGTTGTGTTCTGAATACTTGAGGTTACGGTAATGGGACTAACCGGCTCGGCACATTTCACACTCAGTACGGTGAAGGTGGCCGGGGTGCCCGATGTCAGGGATGCGGGCGTTTTAATTACGGAAAAGGACTGTTTATCACTGCACGCCAGAGCCGAAGCTACGTTGACCCGTTTACCTGTGATGGTGCTGCCGGTCAGGGCGGCGTTGGTGTCGCCGGAGGAAAGTAACAGGTTGCGTGCCATCGTTGCTGTCATGGCGGGGTTTGCTGCGTAGAGCAGTCCGACAATGCCGGCAACATGGGGGGAGGCCATTGAGGTGCCTGATTTGACATTGTAGGTTTTGCCCGGTACCGTGCTGAGAATTGAGTCACCGGGTGCCCCCACTGACACCGACCGGCGTCCCCAGTCCGAATACACAGAGAGAGTGTCGTTCTTGCTGGTCGCCGCCACACTGATCATATTGGGAATCTGGTAGGAGGCCGGGTAGTTGGGGGAGGCGTCGTTGTCCAGAGTGCTGTTGCCGGCGGCGGCAATGTGGAGAATACGGGGTTCGGCTGTCATGGCAGCAGCCAGTGCCTGGGAATAGGAAGGGGAGCCCCAGCTGTTGTTAACTGCTACGATATTCACCCCTTGTGAACGTAATTTATTAAAATAGTTGACGCAGGCGATGGCATTGGCAGTGGTGCCGACGCCGTTGGAGCCGATGAACTTGCAGGCGGCAATTTTGGTGTTCCAGTTGACACCGCTCACTCCGATACTGTTGTTACCTTTGGCTCCGATGATGCCGGCTACATGGGTGCCATGGCTGTTGTCATCCAGGGGGGCTGTGGTGCTGGAACTGGTTATAGCATTGTACCAGTAGCCTGACCAGTTGGCCGCAAGGTCAGGGTGGACGGATTCAATGCCGGAATCAATGATGCCGATAATGACACTGCTTGAGCCGGTTGTTGTCTCCCAGGCGGTTGGCGCCGAAATCATCGGCATATTCCATTCACTGTTCGTGTAATACTGGTCGTTGGGGTTTTGCAGGGTGGCAGGGGTGTGGATTCTGATGATGGTATTCGGTTCTACAGAACTTACTGTCCCCGAATCAAGGTACATCTGGGTTGCCTCAGCATCGGTCATACCTGCAGGTATCTTGATGTGGGCAATGCCGAGGCCGGAAAAATCCTGAAGAACGGTTGAGCCGCTCACAATACTTTCTACCGATTTATGTACCGCTTTTCCAACCGATGGTTTGTATATGACAATCAATTCACCGGGAACCACCTCTACCGGCGGCCCAGACGGTGCCACCTCTGTCACAGATGCCGTTGAACCGGTTGAAAGCGAATTGCTGCCGGTCTCAACATTGCCGCACCCTGCTAACACGAGAGCCGCTAAAAATATTCCCATACGTATTTTCATGCCATTCTCCCACATAACACATGTATACAGTGAACATGCTGAACTTATCGTGAATAAACGTCAATAAAAAAGTGTGCATTAAATGCTGCTCCTGACAATTGACGTTGCACGGGGAGATGAAATTAAGGTACGTTACCATATTACGGATGATGGTTATGAGTACTCATAATGGCTAACATACATTTAAAATATCTCCTCAAGTTATCGGCACTGATAGCTACTGTCTGCTTGCTTGGTGTTGTGCTTCTGGTTACTCTGCTTCCCACGGTGTGTGGTTCCCCCGTGATCCAGGATTCATTGAAACAGATCCTGTCTCGCTCACTGGGACGGCAGGTCACGTGGAGTGCCCTGTCTGTGGGGTGGCGTAATGGTGTGGACGTGAGTGGTCTGAAGCTTGGTGCGGGGTCTGCTCCCCTCCTTTCATCGGAGGTGGGGCACCTTGAACTGATTCCGTCGCTGGGGCGTGATGCCGGCGGTCGTTTCGGTGTGGGGTTGGCGCTGCGGGCGCGGGACATCCGGGCTGAGATGGCACCCGGGCCGCCGCCACCACCACTGCCGTTGGTCAGGGATCCGTTGACCCGTCTGGCGGAGACCCTTCGGAGTATTCAAGCATTTGACCTTCACCTGCCGGTTGATATCCGGATGACGGTCGATCTGGAACCGGTCACCCTCCGCTATCGGACGGCAGAACCGGACCGTGAGGTTCGGTTTAATCATTTTTCATTCCATCTGGCCATGCCGTCACTTGTTGCCAGTCCGGTCACGGCTTCTCTTACCGGTATGGTTGTCGTGAACGGCCGACCGGGGGAACTGGTGGAGTGCCGTGCCAAGGTCAGTAATCTGGTGAGCGGCACAGAGCGGGTGAGTTTTACCGGGGCGGAGCTTGCCGTCACGAGCCTGGCACCGGGAACTTCCCTCACTCTGTCCGGCAGTATGGGGCGGCCGGAGGGGTTTGTTGCCCATGGTGCCTTTAATCTGCCGCTGCTACAGGGTGTGTTAGCTCCCTTTCTGTCGGCACACTCTCCAAAAATGGGGGGGGAGCTTGCGGTGACGCTGCATGGCAAGGTGGATGCCCAACGGAATTTGCAGGCATCGCTTTTGATCGATGGGAAGGCCCTCTTGGTCACGGGCTATCGACCCCACTCAGAGCCAATTGGTCCGCTCAACGGGACGTTACAGCAGCGGTTCACCATCAAACAGGGGAGCCAGCATGTTGATTTTCCCGACGGACGACTCCAGCTTCCCGGAGTGCTTGATGTGCCATGGCATGCCTTTGTTGACCATCCTGCCGCGCCCGGCCGTGCACTGGAAGTGATGGTTGGCCCCGCAACGCTTGATATTGGCTCGGTCGCTACCCTCCTGGAACCCTTGTTTCCTCCCACTCTGCCGGTCACCGATGTGACCGGCCTGCTGTCACTTCGCTCCTTGCAATTGCGCCTTGCCGGAACGGAGAACAAGGGGGAGCTGACAGTAAAGGATCTGGCTGTCAAATTACCCCGGTTGGAGTTCAAGACGGCTGCGGGGGTATCCCGGGTAGAGGACCTGTTTGTTGCCCTTGAGAGTGGCACATTTCCGCTTTCTGCCGCCCTGCCGGTGGGGGGGGGCGCAGAGCTGCGCTGGCGGGTCACGCAGGCCCTGCTTGCGGGTAAAGAACCGTTGACGCTCCAGGGGGCGGGGGGGACTATGTCCGTAAACGCCACCGATGTGAATGTTAAAAGTACGTCACCCCGTCATGTGGCTGCCACCGTGGCAGTGACCCAAAAGTTTGACCTTGACCGTGGCTCCGTGGGACGCGCTTCGTCGGTGCGGACGTTACATGAACAGGTACGTCTGACTCTCCACGCCACCCCCCGGGGGGAACTGCTTGTCGCTATACCGGAGTTTCTGCTGACGGCAGCCTCCCTTCAGGTGAATACTCCGGGGAAAAAAACTGTGTCGGTACCTGTGTCGGCTGCTTTCAGTGCGCTTGGTGTGACTTTTTCTGCCGTGCCGGGGGTGCCGCCGACGGTGGAGCGGGTTACTGCCGATGTGTGGGGGGGGGATGCCGTTCGCTTCACCGGAGAGGGGAGTCGCACGGCCAGGTCACCGGATGCCGTTGCCTCCCATGGGATCATACATGCTGATCTGAAGCGGCTGTTGCCGCTTATCGCTCCGTTTGTTCCGGTCGGCGTAGGGGGGGAGGGGAACGTTACCGCTGAGTGGAGTCTGGCGGCACCGTTGACAAAAACGTCCCCTGTCTCCGGGAATAATCCGTTGCAAAAAGTCCGGAATCTTCTTTCGCAGTTTGAAGCCGTTGCTTGTGGTTTTACGCTGGATGCCGTATCGGCCGTAATCCCCACCGCCACCGGAGAGATCAAGGTTTCCGGCCTGCACACCACTTCGCCGGTGCGCTTTGTTGCGTCCTCTCAGGATGAGCGGCTTACGTTTGGGGGAACTATAGGTTTTGATGAGTTGCAGAGCCGTGCCCGAACCGGTGGTAAATTTGATGCTCAGCATGGTATGGTGCATCTGGCGGGGCAGCTGCAAAGCTGGAAGGAATTGAACATCCGTGAGGAGATACTGCTGGAACCCTTTGCTGTGCGGCAGGAGGGGGAGCTGAACGTCAGTCGTATTGACTCCCTGTTTGATGAACAGGAACCGTTTGCCACCGCCACGCTCGCCCGTCGGCTCGATGCTATCCTGTTTACGACCTTTGACGGGACGTTTTCACCGTTGCTTACACCGGTGCTGCCCGGTCTTGATCTGGCGGGGCACGCTTCCGGAAACATCCGTATTGATGTAAATGGCGGTCGTGACGTCGCCTTCGGAGGTGCCGTGAAAGCGGAGGATTTCGGGGCGCGGCTTGCCAACGGCACGCTTGTCGAGGGAATCCATGCTGATGTTGTTGTCAATCGGTTGTACGAATTGGTTCAAAGAGTACAAAAGGACAACCGGGTGCCACTTTCGGCCTCCCTTGTCCGTCCGCCACCGGTATCTTCAGCCGTGGCAGGTGCGGCGGATCTGCGGGGGCGCATTCGGAGCGATCTCCGTGGCGATGTTAGTGGTTCCCGCTCGTTCACAATCCGCCGGGTTTCAACCAAAGTGGCTGGAGCACCGTTGGAGCTGACCTCACTGGAAGGTGACCTGCTGTTCAGCCGGGAAAAGAGTGGGTTAGGCTTTTTTCAGGCCGATCTGTTGGGTGGAACCATTGTGGCCCATGGCGTGGTGGATCTGGTACCGGAAATGCCGGTGATTTCGGCATCGGGCTCGTTTTCCCATCTGGATCTATCCCGCATGCAGGGTAAGCCCCGGGGGAAAATGGTTACTCCCGATGAGGCAGAGATTTCCGGAGACGTCACCCTGACCGCACCGGTGACACCGGAGCAGCGTGATCTTTTTGAACAGCTCACGTTGGGGGTGACCATTCGCACCATTGGTACACAGACCCTTGAACAGCTGTTTTATGCTTTGGATCCCTCTGAAAGTAACGAGCAGATGGTTGCGCAGCTCAAACTGTTGCGGATGGGGAGTCTCAAGGGGCTCCGTGCCATAGCGGCTGATGGTGCCTTCAGTCTTGAGGGGGAGGCACAGATCAAGGGGGTTACCGTTCAGCTGCCGAAGGTGGAGCGTCTTCGCATCTCCGAACTGGCCCATCGGCAGGAGACTGCTGCCAACCGGACGAGTATTATGGCGTTACGCTCGTTTCTTGATGTGGTGCGGGCAGATACGCTGGTTATCGGTCAACGTGGTGACATTGTATTGAAACGGAGGAATTATGCACAATAAATCAGCGGTCTCTGCCATGGCCCTTGTGGTGGCCTGTGCTCTGGCGGTCGGAGGATGTACCCTTGCCAAGGTTGACGTGACGGTGGTCAGTGAACGGACCTCTTTGGAAAATCAGGTGTTGGGGAGCTATAACAGTTTGAGTGAGGATATGCTTCTCGTCGCATCGGTGCGGGGGGTGTCCCCCACCGGGGCCATTGAGGCACCCCGGCACCATTCCCCCGAGCAGCTTGATGGCACGAAGGCTCTGGAGACGATTGCCTTCCATGCCGATGATGTGGAGCTATTTAAACGGTTTGGCTGGATCGGCGAAAATAGTGAGGGGCTCTTGACTCCGTTTGCCCGGGATACCGCAAAAATTTCTACCGATGATCAAAAAGCTTTTGCTGCACATTACAGCGATGCCGAATTTCAGCAGGTAATTGGGGAGGTTAACCAGGCGCGGGATCTCCTGATGCGGCGGGTGGTACAGACCAATGAAAACTTTACCAGTAAGGATCTTCCGGCTATTCGCACGGTATTTGCCCGCATTAACCGGCAAAATTCCGTTCCCGGCTCCAGGGTTCAAGATGCCGATGGTCGGTGGCGGACGCTATGAAGCCGCTCCGGCCGGTGAGAATACTCTGTCTGGGGCTGTTGCTCCTCCTGCTGACGGCGCCTTCCGCTGCCCCCGCTGCGCCACTAGGTGATGAGCTGCTGGCACCGGCAGTCCCCCGTCCCACACCTCGCTCCCGACCAGAAATTGTTCCCCGCCCGGTCATCTTCAGCTCCCGACCGGTGCTCTATGCCGCCCGCGCCGCCAATGGCAGCCGCATGGTTACGGTGGAGCGGGGGGACCGGGGGGATGAACTCTGGCTCTATGCTTTTTCTGCCGTGGCCGAACTGCCCCGTCTGCTCCTGAGCAGTCCGGTGCGGCTTGCCGCACCGGCACTTAACGCTGATGGCTCACTGGTTGCCTATGTTGATGCCCAGGATGATGTGAAGGGGGACATCTGGCTTCTCGACACGACAAAAGCGGGTGCCGTTCCGACCCGCTTGACCGGACGGGAGTCTGCCGATGATGCACCGGTGTTTACGGTTGATGGCTCCGCTCTGGTCTATCACCGTCAGCTCCCCGGAGCGGAGCGCCGTGAACTGGTGCGGCTTACTTTACAAGAAAAGCGCAGTGAACTGCTACCGATCACCATAGATGCCGCCTTTCCGGCTCCTGCGCCGGATGGAAAACGGTGGCTGTTTGTGTCCCGCTCGTCACAGAGAAACGGCAATATCTGGCTCTGGGACAGCAGTAACGGACAGCTCACCCGGTTGACCCAGGGGGGGGGGCGGGATCTCTATCCGGTGTGGGAAACGGCAGAGGACATTCTCTTTACCCGGCAGACGGTAGCAGGTGACGATGCCGCCCGGGAAATGGGGCAGATATTCAGGATACAACTCCGCCGGGAGGGTGAAGACGGGTTTCCCTTTCTCTCGCCACTGACGGCACTGTCGCTGATGGCGGTGGCACCCGTTCCGGCGGGAGACCACTTCTCTTTTGTGGCGGGGGGAGCGGGGGGAGGTCAGGTGATGACCCTGCCGGTTTCCGGCGAAATTCCTGACCAACCGACTTCCCGTGACCAGTGGGGAGTGGCCCGGATTATCTTGGAGCGGCAACCGCCCGATCCGGCCCATGGCCGGTTGGCAGCAGCCCGGGTGCTTGCCCGGGAAACGGAGCCGACTGTTGAGGGTGCCCGTGCCGGTCTGGCGTTGGCCACTTTGATGGAGCAGGCGAGGGAAACGGGCTCTGCCGTTGAACAGTATGACCGGGTGGCACGTCGCTCCGTGCAATTCCCCCGGGAACGAGCCTTGGCGGAGATCGCCGGCCTCAGGTTGAAAACAGTACAACGGTGCAACGAGGCGGTTCTGCTGCAACGACGTCAGGAAATTCTTGCAGAAGCGGAACGCTCTCTGAAAACGGTCGCTGACCGGGGGGGAGACGATGCACGGGCACGCTTCCAGATAGACATGGCCTTTCTTCTTGCCGGGTATGGAGGCGGTGCGGCCGACCAGCTTTCAGCCGTTGCCCGTCTGGAGGCCGTTGCCGCTCTGAGTGGTGCCGGTCGTCCCCTCAAGGCAGAGGCCGCATTCCGGCGTGCCCTGCTGTTGTCCCGGCTGGAAAAAGGGGAGGGAGCCGTTGCCGCACTGGCTGATGTTGCCCTGGCGTTCGACGATCAGGAAGAGTGGGCCGATGCCGCCATAACCGCCGTTGTCGATCTTATATCCCCCCGGGATCATGCTGATATTGCGGCACTCTCAGCTCTGGCGGAGCGGTACCGGACCCGGCTGCCCCGTTTGGCCATGGGAGCCTGGAACCGGCAGGGTGATGTGGCCTATGGTGCCGGTGAATGGACCGCTGCCAAAGATGCGTACCGCACAGTGCTGGAAAAGTTTCCGGTGGTGGCCTCGGCCACGGCGGCGGCGCGTTTTGCCCTGGCCGAACTGCTTTATCGGGAAGAACGGTATGCCGAAGCCAAAGGGCTCTATGAAACGGAAATGAATGAGCAGCCGGAGGAGACACCGCTCTACCAACTTGCCCGCTCTGCTGCTGTCCGTAAAACCGTTGCCGCCGGCGAAAATCTCTATCGTATGGGGGAAATGGCGGCGGCTCGCTCGTTGTTTCTGGATCTGATTCGCTCTGACGGCAGCAGCATTGAGGCCCATCGTGGCTATATCAAAGCCGTGGCTGCCATGGGGCAGGCTGGGGAGCTGCTTGCGCTGTATCGAAAACAGCTGGCATCATACCCGGAAGATCCGGTGTTGCTCTACGCGACCGGTCTTACCCTGACCTACCTGCCGGGAAAGGGGGCTCTGGATGAGGCGGATGCACTGATAGCACGGGCAGCTGATCGGCTGCCGTCGTCCGAGTATCCCCCCCAGACCAGGGGGTATATTGCAGAAATCAGGGAGACCGTGTACGGGGAACGGGGTGGTTTGGAACGTTCCCTTGCTCTGTACCGTCGTGCCTGGTTACTCAACAACCCCCTTGAACAACCGGAAAATCGCGCTAACCTTACTCTGAACATCGGTAACAGTGCCTATCTGCTGGGGAGCAAGGCAACCGCCTGGAAATTTTACTCCCAGCGGCTGGCTTCTCGCATCCCCTTTGACAATGTCGATACGGAGCTGATTTTTCAGCAACGCTCCGCCGCCGCGGCCTTTCAGATGGGTGAAAAGATGGCACCGATTACCGGCTATCAGCGGGCACTGCAGTTGGTGAGTGAGCGTCTGAAGCCTTCCCGCTCCCTCGATCTCTTTGGCCGTCTATCACGGCGCGTGACGGAACGACTGTTTACCGAAAGCATGCGGAGTAAACCGTGGGAAAGGGCACTGTTGGAACATCAGGCAATCATAGCCGAACTGGAACGGCTCGGTGCCACCCCTCCCGAGGCACCCCCTTCGTCCGGGTGGGAGCGTTTTTCCGCCACCATGACCCTGCTGTTGGAGCGGCAGCGGGGGCTCATTACCTCTGCAGGCGACTGGAATGGTGCGGCTGCAGTGGCCAGTAGCACCGAATTATCCTCCCTGGCAGCAGCCGTGGCAACGGAGCTTGAAGCCGTACCCCGCCTGACGGAAACCGCCGCCGAAATTCATGATCGACTTGCCCTTGCCTTTTTTGAAGCGGATAAGTATGCCGCAGCCCGTGAGCAATTTGAGGCGGCGTTTACCCTCAGCCGGGGGCTCGGCCTCTTTGGCAATCTTGCGGCAAATCGGCGTTCAGCCAGTATAGCCGCCTATCGGGAAGCAGAGGCCGCCTCAGGTGAAGAACAGCAACGGCTTCTCAAGGCCAGCCGGGATGGCTTTGTCCAACTGCTTGAACTATTGGTGGTTCATCCACCTCACCCAAAAAAACCAGCCGAACGGAGTGGCGGTCTCCTCGGTATTGCTGCCCAGCTTGCCCTCGATAAAGGGGACACCACCGATGCAGCCTTCGGTTTTTCTGCAGAACAGGAAAAACGGCTTGCAGAGAGCTATCTGGCTCGGATTCTTGCCGAGCTTGGTGATCTGAAGGGGGGGGGAGCCTTGCTGAAAAAACAGCTGGAGCGCTATCCCGCCGATGTCGGAGCGGTTGCTGAACGTGATCTGTTTGGGGTGTCCCTGCTGTCACATCGCACCGCCCATATCGAATATGCCCAAGGGGACGTGGCTCGTGGGGCTGCGGACTTCCGCCGGTCAACGGAATTGGCACTGCGGGCCGCAAATCCGGTGAGTGCCATGCTCAATCTGGTCAACTGGGGTTCCCTGCTGGCGGGGAAAACGGAGGGGGAACGTGCCGATTTCCTTGCCCTTGAGGCACGGGTCTCACGGCTTGCAGACAGTCTCCGTGGACGGGTGTCTTCTCGAACTGTCATACGGTACCTCAATGACAGCGGTGCCCTGTTGGTACGTCTATCCCAAACGGCACCCCTGTCGGGGGAACGGCAGGCACTGCTTTATAAAGCTCTGGAAAAATGGGATCGGGCACTATTTGCCGCAGCCGAGAGCGCTCCTGGTGAGGTGACCACACAGCGGCGACGCCAACGTGGGACGGTACAGCTGAATCGTGCTGCCGTGCTGACCGCACTGGGGTTATCAGAAACCGCCACTGCTGCGGCAACAGCCGCCCTGGAAGAAGCACGGGCGGGGGGGACTCTCTCTCTGGAATGGCGGGCACTGGCCACCCTTGGTCGTTATGACGAGGCGGTTGCCCTGTTGGAACGGCTGCCGCTGACCGACTATGATGCACAGCAGGGTGAAGTGCTGGAACGCTTTTCATCGGTTCTGGAGGCGCGTGCCGCCAAAAATCCGGAACAAGCCTTCAATTTACTGGAAAAACTGAGCGAAATCGAGCGGGTGCAACTGCTTGGCCGGGGGGCACTCGGCCTTGATGATCCGGCTACCGTTGAACAATTGCGGGTCGCAGCACCGCACCTTGTGGAGATAGATCGGCTGGCGGGACAACTCTCTGGTGCTACTGTGGTGGAGAGGGAGTACCTGACACTCCGCCTCGGACAAGAACGATCGGTTATTGACGACCTGCTCGGTGTACAGCGTGAACGGATTCCCCGCTTTTATGCCCTGGCCGGTGACGGGGCGGTGCGACTGGCGGCAGCCTCAGTGGTCTATAGCTCTCTCCTCCCCGATGGTGACCCGGTGCAGCGGCGGGCGGCAGGGGAACGGTTGGCCGCTCTGCAGCAGGCTTTTGATCGGGAATGCCATACGGCGGCGGGGCGTTTGTGCCGTCTGATCGTGGCACAGTCGACTGAGTTGATCGACATTCAGGAAGCGCTCCCCGGGAAAAAAGTGCTGCGCTTTACCCCCGTGGGCGACTCCCGCTGGTTACTGTTTACCATTGCACCCACCGGTAAGCTTTCCGCCGAAACAGTCCTCACGTCCGAGCTTACGGAGCGTTTGACGGTCAGTCGGCCTGCGTATGCCATCGTTGAAGATCCCTCCCGTTTTCCGTCGATCCCGGCGGTGAGCTGGGGGGTGAATGGCGCTCAGTTGGTGCAGGCACTTGCCCAGCGCAAGCCGTTTCGTCGTCAGGTTATCGACCCATCCGGCTGGTGGCAGGGGGGAGAGCCGTTTCTCAAATTGCCGTCGGTGCCGGTGACCGGGCGGATTGCCGATGGCCAGACCCTGGTGTTACCGGGTAGATTCGGTCTGCTGCCGAAGGTGCCGTCCCGCAGCGGTGGCGGTGGGTATGCACTCCCGGAATGGGAGGATGAAGCGGGGATTCGTCACTCCCTGTTCGAACTGGTGGCCGGTGAAAATCTGTCGCTGGTGGTGGCACCGGCCGGGGGGGGAGCCGCTTCTGCACTCTCCGCACAGTTGGTTACGCTTCTCGGGGTACCTTCCCTGTTGGTACATAGTGCCGGTGGAGCCGGTGACTCGGCACCCTTTGTCCATGCCTATGGCAGCAGTTCCCTTGCCGATGCCGGTTCCCTGCTGGCTCCCGGCTGGCTGCTGATCGGCGATCGGGGGGTGGATGGGGCAGAGGCGGTGCGTCTCGGGAAAAGCCGCTTTGCCGATTATGCCAAGGGGGGAGTCAAAGCGCACAACGCCGGTTCCTATCAGCGGGCACTCTCCCTCTTTGAAAATGCTCTGACTATTGTTGCCGAAAATCCGACCTTGGCAAAACAGGCGTCCACCTTACACCGCTATGGGCGGGAAAGTGCCTTTTCTGCCGGTCTGCTGGAACGGGCCATCTTCCATGGAGAGGCGGTGGTGAAGGGGATGGCACTAGAAAAACCGTATTCGGCAGACCATGCCGATGCCCTGCTCCGCCTCGGGCTGCTGTTAGGAAATGCCGAACGGTTTACGGAGGCCGCCGCCGCCTTGAAGGAGGGGGTGGGGATGTTTGCCGACCTGGGGCTGGTCAAAGAACAGGCGTCCGCCCTTGCTGATTTCGGCATAGTGATGGAGAATTCCGTCAATTTCACTGCGGCCCGTTCGTTGTTTGAAGATGCGGCGACCTTACGGCAAACATTAAAAGATGATGATTCACTGGCCGAACAGTACCGGAATATTGGCCGGATTTACGATCTGCGCCTCAACCAGTACGTTGTTGCCGAACAGCAGTATGCCCGGGCCGGAGTCCTCTACGCCCGGCTTGGTAACACGGGGCTGGAGGCGGAAACCCTGCTGGAACGGGGGCGCTGCCAGCGGTTGCTCGGCAATTTTACCGCTGCCGACCAGTTCTATCGGGAGGCTCTCGCAAAGGTCGGTGACGCCACCCCCCGTACCACAATGCGTATCCTTCTTGAACAGGCCAATAATGCCTGGTTTCAGGGGCGCTATCAGGAGGCCTTTGACCTGCGGGAACGAGTAGAAAAACGGGCCACGGCGGAAAAATGGCCTCTGGAACAGGTGATGGCCAAAAACAGTGGCGGGCTCATCTGGTGGACCCTTGGGGACAATAAGCGGGCAATGACAGAACTGCGGGGGGCTCTGGAACAGGCCGAACAGCTTGCGGTACGACGTGATGAAGTGGCGACGACTCTCAATAATATGGGGCTGGTACAGCGTGAGTCCGGTGACTATACTGCAGCCGTTACCACCCTGGAGCGGGCACTGGCCATTGACCGGCAACTCGGTTCCCGGTGGGCACTGGCCTATGATTTGCGTAATCTGGGGCAGACCCGCTTGAAAATGGGGGATCCGACTGCCGCCGTAGCACAGTTTTCAGAGGCCGCCTCCCTTGCCACCGCCATAGGTGACAAGGTTAATGGTGCCAAAATTCTCCTGGCCCGTGGTGATGCCGAAATGGCTCTGCAACAGATGACCGCTGCCGAAACCAGTTATCGGGGGGCATTGGAAAGTGCCGATCAACTGCTGCTGCGGGAGGTCCGTTGGCGGGCATTGTATGGCCTGGCCCGTGTGCAGAAGGGGGCAGGTCACACTGAAACGGCTGTACAGCTCTACCGGCAGGCGCTTGATACCGTCGAGGACTTGAGGGCAGAGATAAAACTTGACCAGTTGAAAGACGGCTTTCTTGCCGATAAAATGGCTGTCTATGGAGAACTGGTGGGGGTGCTCGTTGAGCTGAACCGACCTGACGAAGCCTTTGCCGTGGCGGAACGTTCACGTTCCCGCAACCTGATTGATATGCTGGGGCGGCAGCGTCTGTCCCTTGCCGGCTCGGTTGATCAGGAACTGTATGATCGGCAACTGCGGCTGAAAAACGAGCTGTTGGAACAGGAGACCCTTTTGCTCCAGGCAACCAATCCAAAGGAAAAACAGCGTTACGAGCAGGCATTGGAGCGGTTGCGGGGAGCCTATCAGGATTTGCTGATTGACCTTGAGAGAAAGAGGCCGGAGCTGTTAGCCTTGGTGAAGGTGAAGCCGACGACCCTCGCAGAGATCAAAGCCCAACTTGAACCGGGTGTGGTGCTGCTCTCCTACTATCAGTTGCCCAATTGCCTGCTCGTCTGGCGCATCGAACGGGAGCGATCCACCCTGTCGGTTCAGCCGGTGACGGCTTCCCAGCTGTCAACAAAAATAGCCTCATACCGGCGAATGTTGCAAAATCTGGAACCGCTGGAAAAACAGTCACGGGAGTTGTATGAGCTGCTGATCGGCTCCCAACTGTCTGACGGGACGGCATATCGGTCCGTGGGCATCATTCCCCATGGCAGCCTCCATTATCTTTCTTTTGCCACGTTGCATGACGGGAAGGATTATCTGGTGGATCGCCAGAAACTCTTCTATCTCCCCGCCGCTTCGGTGCTGAAATACACCATGGGGCGTCGTAGTGCGGAGAGAAAACGTCATGTTCTGGCCATTGGTAATCCGGACTTGGGTAATTCCACCCTTGATCTCCCCTTTGCCGAGCGAGAAGCCGGTACCATACACTGGAATTATCCCGATGTGACGTTTCTGACCCGGGAGCGGGCAACGGAGAGCTGGGTGCGGGAGCATATCAGCGAATTTGGCGTGATTCATCTGGCCTCACACGGTGAATTTGACCCGCTGAATCCGTTGTTCTCCGCCGTTAGATTGGCAAAGGATGATAAGGCCGACGGGAGATTGCAGGCCGATGAAATCTTTGGTCTGGATATCCGGGCAGATTTGGTGGTATTGAGTGCCTGCCAGACCGGGCTTGGTGATATCAAAAGTGGCGATGATGTGGTGGGGATGAACCGGGCATTCATGTTTGCCGGCACCCATGCACTGATCTCAAGCTTGTGGCGGGTCAGTGATGTCTCCACGGCTATTCTGATGAAACAGTTCTATCGGAACTTTCTGGCTTCGGGTACGGCAGAAAGTCTGGCGAAAGCCATGCAACAGGTGAAAAACCGCTATCCGCATCCGGGATACTGGGGGGCGTTTGTGCTGACGGGAGATTATAAATGAGAGGGATGAAAGGGGAACCTATGGGAATCAAAGTGGGGATATGTGCGGTTGTCCTGATGTGTACTTCGCTTGCGTGGGGGGAGGAAATCCGGTGGGTATCGAGTGCCGGTACCACACTCAAGGCCGAGGCTTCGGCCACGTCGGAAAATGTGGCCGAGCTACCGGTGGGGGCGGAGGTAACGGTTGTTGAAACGGGGGGACGCTGGCTGATGGTGCGCAGTGCGGCCGGAGTGAACGGTTGGGTGTATGCCGGGCGTCTTGCCGAAACCAAGCCGGTAGCCGAAGTTACGGGCTCCGACGATCCGCTCTTTGGTGACAGTATGAAAAAGAGCCAGATTACCACTGCCAAGGCCGACAGTGCCCGAAGTATTCGGGGACTGTCTCCCGAAACGGCTGCCTATGCAAAATCCCGGGGCACCTCTGAGCTATCTAAAAAATCACTGGAAAAAATCATGGGGCGGAAGGTATCGCCCACCGAGTTGAAGTCCTTTTTGAAAGAGGGGAAGCTTGGTGAATATGCTCAGATGACGGGGGGTAACCAATGAAACATTATCTTATCCTGGCCATTGCCCTGTTGATCTGCTCGCCGTTGCCGGTGTCGGCCGATTTTTTTAGTGCCATTCAAAGTATTGTCAAGCCCGATTCCAAGGAGGGAAAAATTCTGGCCGGTGCTACCCAGATGTTTGCAAGCTCCCGGGACATTGATTACAAAACCGAGAAAACCATCGGTGAGGGATTGGCGCTGGATGGTTTAACCCGCTTTGGTAACCCGGTGAACAACGAACAGCTGCAGCAGTATGTCAATCTGGTTGGAACCGCCCTGGCAGCTAACTGCAAACGTTCAACCATCACCTACTCCTTTGCGGTGCTGGATAGCCCGGTGCAGAATGCCTTTGCCGTCCCGGGAGGGGTAATTTTTATCAGCCGGGCACTTTTTGGCATATTGGACAACGAGGCCGAACTTGCCGGGGTACTGGCCCATGAACTTGGCCATGTTGCGGCAAAACATGCACTGAAAAGCACCCAGCGGGCCCAGTTACTCCAGGGGGCGGGCACCATCACCGCCGCCAGTGTGGGGGGAGGGCAGGGAAAAAAGCTGGCTGACACCATCGGCAGTATGCAGACAGTACTCTTTGACAAGGGGCTTGATAAGGATATGGAATATGAGGCCGATCTGGCAGCCATGGAGACGGCCTACCGCACCGGATATGATCCGGCGGCCTTTATCAGAGTCCTTGAAAAACTGCAGAAACTGGAGAATACGAGTAAGGAGAAGAACGGTTCGTGGTTCTCCACCCATCCGCCGCTGGCGGAACGGATTGCCCGTCTGAAGGCCCAGTTGGCCACCTATCCTGATTACGCAAAACAGGCCCATGTTGACAGCCGTTTTCAGCGATATTTAAAAATGAAATAATGAATTTTAGCTATGGCAGACAGATTGACTTTACGCAGATTATGATTTGACAATCACAGGGTGAGAAGTGTATACAGAATAGGTTTTGACGCTGTTTTCACCATCTTGCCATACCGTAGAATATACCCAGAAAGAGGAGGATGTTACGATGATTGAAGCCTATTTAGCACATGAAAAAGAGAGGGGAGCCCAGGGTATTCCCGCACTCCCGCTGACTCCTGAACAAACTGCCGCTTTATGCGATCTGCTGGTGACTCCACCGGCGGGCCAGGAAGCTTTTCTGCTTGGTCTCATTAAGGAACGGGTCTCTCCCGGTGTTGATCCGGCCGCCGAAGTTAAAGCCGCATTCCTTGCCGAACTCGTTGCCGGTACCAAAACATCACCACTGGTAACGCCGGTTGATGCCATTCGTATGCTGGGAACCATGATGGGTGGTTACAACGTGGCACCACTTGTTGATGCCCTGAGTAACCCCGTGCTGGCAGATGATGCCGCCACCGCCCTTTGCGGTATGACCCTTGTCTATGACGGTTTTGATCGTGTTGTAGAGCTTTCCGCAACCAATGCTGCCGCCAAGCGGGTTCTTCAGTCCTGGGCCGATGCCGACTGGTTTACCAACAAGCCGAGCCTTGCTGAAATCATCAAGGTCAAGGTCTACAAAGTTGAAGGTGAAATCAATACCGACGACTTCTCACCGGCAGGCGATGCCTGGAGCCGCCCTGACATTCCACTCCATGCCTTGGCAATGGGTAAAACCCGTTTCCCCGATGGTCTGGCCACCATTGCCAAATTCCGTGAAGATGGTTTCCAGGTTGCCTTTGTCGGCGATGTGGTCGGTACCGGTTCTTCCCGTAAATCCGCCTGTAACTCGGTGCTCTGGTGTATCGGGCAGGAAATCCCCTGCGTGCCGAACAAAAAAACCGCCGGCGTCATCATCGGTAGCGTTATCGCTCCGATCTTCTTCAATACCGCTCAGGATTCCGGTGCACTCCCCCTCAAGGCGGATGTTACCAAAATGAATACCGGTGACGTTATTGTCATCAACACCGCCAAGGGTGAAATTACCTCCGAAGCGGGCGAATTGCTTTCCACGTTCCAGATCGCTCCCAATACTGTCGCCGACGAATTCCGCGCCGGTGGCCGTATTCCGCTGATCATTGGCCGTGCCGTAACTGATCGTGCCCGTGCTGCCTTAGGTCTTGGTGCCACCGACATTTTCACCCTGCCGGTCAATCCGGTACCCAAAGCCGGTCAGGGATATTCCCAAGCGCAGAAAATGGTTGGTCAGGCCTGCGGCGTGGCAGGTATTCTCCCCGGTACCGCCTGCGAACCAAAAATGACCACCGTTGGTTCACAGGATACCACCGGTCCCATGACCGCCGACGAACTGAAAGAGCTTGCCTGTCTGAAGTTCCTTTCCCCCATGTTCATGCAGTCCTTCTGCCATACGGCCGCCTATCCGAAACCGGCCGACGTAAAAATGCACAAATCACTTCCCCAGTTCATCACCGAGCGGGGCGGGGTACCTCTCAAGCCGGGCGACGGCGTTATTCACTCATGGCTGAACCGTCTGCTGCTTCCCGATACGGTTGGAACCGGTGGTGACTCCCACACCCGTTTCCCCATCGGCATCTCCTTCCCGGCCGGTTCGGGTCTGGTGGCCTTTGCCGGTGCCATGGGCTTCATGCCGCTCGATATGCCCGAATCAGTGCTGGTACGTTTCAAAGGGGCTCTCAATCCCGGCATTACCCTCCGTGACGCCGTCAACGCCATTCCCTACTGGGCTATCAAGCAGGGACTGTTGACCGTACCGAAGAAAAACAAGAAAAACATCTTTAATGGCCGTATCCTTGAAATGGAAGGTTTGCCGAATCTTTCCGTTGAACAGGCATTCGAATTGACCGATGCTGCCGCAGAACGTTCTGCCGCTGCCGGGTGCATCAAGCTTTCCGAAGAGTCCGTAGCAACCTATCTCCGTTCCAACGTGGCACTCATGACGAAGATGATTGCAGAAGGGTACCAGGACGCCCAGACCCTGCAGAATCGTATTGATGCCGCCAATGAGTGGCTGAAGAACCCCTCGCTGCTTGAGGCTGACGCCAATGCCGAATATGCTGCGGTTATCGAGATCGACCTTGCCGAAATCACTGAGCCGATTCTCGCCTGCCCCAACGATCCAGATGATGTGAAGCTGCTCTCCGAAGTTGCCGGAACGAAAATTGAAGACGTCTTCCTTGGTTCCTGCATGACCAACATCGGTCACTTCCGTGCTGCCGCTGAGATCTGGCGCGGTCAGAAGTTCAATCCGGCCGTCCGTACCTGGATCTGCCCGCCGACCCGTATGGATCAGCAGAAACTGAAAGACGAAGCATATTTCTCCGTCTACAGTGCCTTCGGAGCCCGTATCGAAATCGCCGGTTGTTCACTTTGCATGGGTAATCAGGCCCGCGTACCCGATGGTGTTAGCATGTTCTCCACCTCTACCCGTAACTTCGATGATCGTATCGGCAACGGAGCAAAAGTATTCCTCGGTTCCGCCGAACTGGGTGCCGTGGCAGCACTGCTCGGAAAACTCCCCACACCGGCAGAATTCCTGGAAATCTTCAATGCCAAGATTGCGCCAAACAGCGAGAAGATCTACAAGTATCTCCAGTTTGACGAGATGTGCGAATATAAATAATTCGTGTTTGACAGGTAGCAAAAGGCGGCCCGCCGGAATTATTCCGGCGGGCTGTTTTAATGGTGAGAAGGTTTTGGGTTTTGTTACCGGCGAAGCGGCTGTGACGAAAAACGGAATGGGTCCAGTTGTTCTATGGTGGTGGCAACGCCGTGGGCCTGAAATATGCTGGTGAGAAGCAGGGCTTCTCTTAATTCAAAATTGTCAATACTGATGACCTGCCAGTGGGGAATCGGAATTTTGACCGTAGTGACCGATGAAGCGATCTGGTTTTCAGCCAGTCGCTTTTGCTCGTTTTCCGCTGCAGCTTGTGTGTCATGGGAGCTGGCAACCACACAGTAGTGGGGGGGAATCAGCACGATAAAGGGGGCTGTGCTCTGCTGAGCCAATTCACTCCGGAACTGTTTTGCCGGAGTGGGTGTTTCAAAACAGCGGGTAATCACCCGATAATAGAGTGTGCCTCTGTCCCTTTGAATTATCTCTACCCGGGGCAGGTCGCTTTGCATCTGCATGAGGATGGATTCGGCCGCTGATTTGTCCGGTGTGGGGATGGAGGCAATGAAGTAAAGATGCTGAGTCGGCAGGAGGTCGGCCGCTCCGGTTAGCCGGTTTTCCTCCCTGCTCCCCCCGTGGGCGGTCGGTGATATCCCGGAAATACCGAAGAGTACCATCAGAAAGAGAATAGTCCGTGTGAGGATGTTAGTCATAAGCGATGCTCTTTTTGGGGTCACTTGCATTACCGCCGTGACAGGCGAGGGGTTTTTGGTGTATTGATACTACAGATTATATTGTATTTACGCAAGGAACGAAATAAGGGAAGCAGTGCAACTCCACTGGAGAACGTGTGATGAAGGGTATGATAAAGCATCTCAAGGGAACATTTCTACCGGGAATATTCATCGTCATTCCCTTTGGTATCACTATTTTTATTCTGAAATTCCTCTTTAACTTTGCGGATGGAATACTGGGAAGCCCACTGGACAACCTCATGGAACTGTCCGGCAGAAATATCGGGCACATCCCCGGTATCGGCATGATTACGGCTTTTCTGGTCATCTATCTGACCGGTCTTTTTGCTACCAATGTAATTGGTAAGCGAATGCTGATAATGGGTGACAATTTTCTGTCACGGATCCCCCTGGTAAAGTCAATTTACTCCTCGAGCAAACAGTTAACCAAGGTATTCAGTGAGGGGGGAGCCTCCTATCGGCGTGCGGTATTTGTGGAGTGGCCCCGTCCCGGTGTCAGAGCCATCGGTTTTGTCACCGCCGGGGTGGTTCACGATGGCACGAAGTACCTGATTGTCTATGTACCAACCATGCCGAACCCCACGTCCGGTTTTGCGCTCTGGTTTCAGGAACATGAGGTGTATGAGAGTGGAATGACCGTTGAGGATGCGGTAAAGTTTGTGGTGTCCGGCGGCGTGGTGCTTCCGGAACAGTATGGAGAAAGTCTGTCTGTTTCCACCCACAATCAAGCATAAACAGTGCGTGATTACATTGACAAACGGTACCGATGGCAACTAATATGTGGCTGGTAACTCTATTTTTACTTTGAAAGGTTTTTATGAAGGTTCTCATACTGCTTGGCGATGGCATGTCAGATATTTCCTATAGTCAGCTTGGTAACAAAACACCACTCCAGTATGCCACAACACCCAATATGGATTTTATGGCTCGCCATGGCCAGGTTGGTCTGGCACATACGGTTCCCGAGGGACTCCCTCCCGGCAGCGATGTGGCCAATCTTTCGGTGTTCGGCTATGACCCGAGGAGCTGCTATACCGGTCGTTCTCCCTTGGAGGCCATCAGCATGGGGGTCACCCTTGGCCCCGACGATGTGGCGTTCCGCATGAATCTGGTGACCCTTAAACCACAAGGGAGTGCCATCTATATGCAGGATTTCTCTGCCGGTCATATCTCTTCCCCCGAAGCCAGGGAGCTGGTTGAAACCTTACAGAGAGAGCTGGGAAATGAAGAGATTGAGTTCTATCCCGGTGTCGGTTATCGGCATCTGATGGTCTGGCGCCGCGGAAAAGATGGCATGCGCACCATACCGCCCCATGATATAACCGGAAAGTCGGTTGTTGATGCACTCCCCACCGGTGACGGTGCTGACCGTTTGAATAATATAATGAACCATGCGCAGATGGTGCTTCACGCCCATCCGGTTAACCAACAACGGAAAGAGCGGGGTGCTCTGCCGGCCAACTCGGTCTGGTTATGGGGCCATGGTACGGTACCTCGTATTCAAAACTTTAAAGAAAAGTTTTCCTTGAGCGGTGCGGTTATCTCGGCGGTGGATCTGATCAAGGGGATAGGGATCTGTGCCGGTCTTGAAAGTATCTCTGTGGAAGGTGCCACCGGCTATATCGATACCAACTACCAGGGTAAGGCGGAGGCGGCTCTGACAGCCCTTGAAGTGCACGACTTTGTCTATGTTCATGTTGAGGCACCGGACGAGGCGTCACACGCCGGTAATATGGAACACAAGCTGAAAGCCATCGAAGATTTTGATCGCCAGGTAGTCGGAACGGTGCTCGAAGGGATGAAAAAATATGCCGATTACCGGATCCTTTGCATGCCGGATCATCCGACTCCGGTCAAGCTGATGACCCACACCTCCGATCCGGTTCCCTTTGCTCTTTTTCGGAGTGACACGGCTACCGGTAATGGCGCGGCTGCCTACAGTGAAATAGATGCAAAAGGAACCGGGTTGCTGGTTGAGGGGCACGCACTGCTGCCGCTGTTGATTAGTTAATGGTTGCTGCCGTCCGTCTTCTTCTGGCGTCACTGCTCCTCTGGTACCTGTTTTGTCTTTTCGTCCCCCCCGGTGATGGATCCGTGGTCAGTGATGTCTCCTTTCCCCCGGGGAGCGGCATTCGTCGGCTCGCCGCTGAACTGAAGGGGAAGGGGGTCATCCGGAGTTCCTGGCATTTCTTTATATTGACCCGGCTTCGTGGTGATGCCCATCGACTTAAAGCGGGGGAGTACCGTTTTACCGACGGCATGGCACCGGATAAAATTCTCGGTAAAATTGTCGCCGGAGATGTGGATTTCCGGAAATTTGCCCTTCCTGAAGGGTATTCCATCTATCAGGTTGCCGAACTGCTGGGGCAGAAGGGGTATGTGGATAAAGAAAAATTTCTTAAAAAATGCCGTGACAAAGCACTCCTGTTGCGGCTGGCTATCGGGGCGGACAGTGTTGAGGGGTATCTCTACCCTGCCACCTATAACATCGTCAGAAACGTCAGCGAAGAACAGCTGATCGAGCAGATGGTCAGCCAGTTCAGAAAGGTCTCAGGAGAATGGGCAACGGGGAACGGTGGTGGTGGGCTCTCCCGACAGGAAGTGGTGACCTTGGCCTCCCTCATTGAAAAGGAAGCGGTCACTCCCGCTGAGAGACCACTGATCGCTTCGGTATTTCTGAACCGCCTCAAGGTTGGCATGCCGCTCCAAAGTGATCCTACGGCCGTATATGGAATGCGAGCCTTTGGCGGCAAGGTGACTAAGGCCGATGTGGTGCGGAAATCACCATACAATACCTATGTAATAAAAGGGTTACCCCCCGGCCCCATTGGCAATCCGGGGATTGATGCCATTCGGGCGGTACTGAATCCGGCAAAAAGTGATTATTATTATTTCGTGGCCCGGCAGGATGGCACCCACTATTTTTCCCTCACCCTTGATGAACATAACCGGGCCGTGCGTAATTACCTGAAAAACTGAAACGGTCTATTGGGTAACATCTCCCGCATCTTCGATAACAATTTCCAACTCTGCCAGAGTAATTTCCTTCAGCCCCAAAGCCTGTACCTCCGGCAGGAGCACCAGTGAAATATCCGGGTCGGGTATAAGGGACTTGCCAACTTTCTTACAGGTCACATTAGCCAAACGTACGGTAACCAGCAGAATGTTCGTGATGTCAAAATCCTCTTTATGATGTTCCATGGCGATGGAGGAATAGCTTTCCGGGAGATTCCAGGAACGCATCAGGTTATAGCCCACCTTTTCGTGGAGCGTCTGAAGAATCTCATCAACCAACGGTTCGGTCAGTCTCATGCTGGTTTCCTTCGACCGGACAATATCATCCATGACCTTTAGCAGTGCCAGTTTGCCGATGTCATGGAGCAATCCCCCCATGAACGCTTCGGAGCCAATTGCCGGATAGCCTGCCTTGCGTGCAACCCATTTTGCTCCCACAGCACACGAAAGCGCATGACCCCAGAGTGCCATCATTTTCTGGTTTAGTACTTCGTTTGCCGACTGGTAACTTTCATACTGGGATGCCATCATTGCCATGTTGGCGATTTCCTGGGCACCCAAACGCACGATGGCATCTTTGATGACGGCAACCTTTGAAAGACCGGCGTAGTAGCTGGAGTTGGCAACTTTAAGGATCTTACTGGCGAGGGATTGGTCTTCGCTGATAAGTTCAATGATGGTGTCAATACTGAAGTTACCACCGGAAAGTGTTTGCTGGAGACGCACCGCCACCGAATTAAAAACCGGCAGGTTTGAGAGATCACCGGCAAGTCGATCCTGAATGAGGGTGATAATCGGTTTTTCCGCTTTCATTCAACTACTCCTAATATTCGTCGCAACTCTCCCAACGGACGGGGTTTGCCGAGTTTAGGCAGGTCAGTAATGATTTCCTGTACGGAAACCTTTCCCTGGGATGCCTTGACGAGCCCATCTTCGAACAGTGAGATCAATCCTGCGGATTCAATAGCCATCTTACGAATTTCAAGGGAGCTCTTGTTCTCAAGGATGGCCTGTCTGAGTGATTCATTGAGGATTAATAATTCAAAAACGCCGATACGGCCGCTGTAGCCGCTGAAACGGCAGGCTTTGCACCCTCGTCCCTGCATAAAATTGGCACCGGCAACATCCATTGACGTCACGTACATTCTGCTCAACTCGAGGGGGGTGGGGGTGTAAGGCTCCGCACAGGTATGACATACCCTGCGCAGAAGGCGCTGTGCGACCACACAGGTTAGGGTGGAGGCAATCAGGAACGACTCTATCTGCATGGTGAGCAGGCGAACCAGGGCACCGATACTGTCTTCCGTATGGAATGTGGTAAGAACTTTGTGGCCAGTGAGGGCCGCTTCAATGGCGGTTTCGGCAGAAAACCTGTCCCGCACTTCTCCGAGTACGATAACATCCGGATCCTGACGGACAATATGGCGGAGTGTCTCTTCAAAGGTAACGCCAATTTTGGGATTTATCGAGCATTGACAGATGCCGTCAATGACGATTTCCACCGGATCTTCGGCCGTAATAATACTGGTATGGATATCATTCAAATAGTCGACGCAGCTGTAGAGGGTATTGGTCTTGCCACTTCCCGTGGGGCCGGTAATGATCATGACACCGGTGGGGGAGTCCACGGCTTCATAGATAAACCGCTCCAGCATGGTGGGAGCCATGCCGATCTCTTTCAGATCCAGCAGGGTCGTCTTGCTGCTCAAGAGTCGCAGGACAATGGTTTCTCCATAGATAGTGACAAAAAATGATACGCGTAAATCCAGGCTGATGCCATGCTTCCTGCTTGGAAAAAGAATACGGGCATCTTGATGGCGCCGTTTTTCCGTAATATCGGCCTGTCCCATAATCTTGATACGGGAGGCAATCGGCGGAGCAAGCACCTTTGGAAAGTCCTTGTGATGTTGCATGACTCCGTCACGTCTGAAACGAACCCTGAGGCGGTCAAGCATCGGTTCAATATGGATGTCGCTTGCCCCCTCCTGAATGGCATCATCAAAGAGCGTGTTGATAATTCCAATGATGGTCGTGTCGTCCGAGGCATTTGCAACCGGTTCGGCACTCTGCTGGCGAGCGGCCAGAATCTCCTTGATCGAGGATTTTGAAACGATCACCGGTTGGTAGTTCTTGCCAAAAAAACGCTCTGCGGCACTAATTGCTTTGTGGTCAAGGGGGTCGGCAAAGGCGACGACAATTCTGCCATCTTCTTTGTTAAGCGGCATTATGTCGAATTCTTCACAGACAGATTCGGGAATAATGCTGAAAAGCGATTTGTCGAGCTTGCTGAAATTGACGGTAACAACCGGGAATCCGACCTGATAGGAGAGGGTTTCCAGGAACCGTCGCTCTTCAATGAAGCCCCCCTCAATGAGGACTTCCCCGAGTCGTTTGCTGTCTCCCAGCTCCTTCTGCATGCCAAGTGCCTGACGAAGATCATTCTCCGAGATATAGCCAAGCTCTAAAAGCAGATCCCCAAGACGGATATTGAGCTTTGTTGATCTGAGCGTCTCCTTGGCCTTCTCATTGGTAACATAGCCCAGGTCAACCAGCGTTTGCAGCATGGTTTTCGGAGTAGCAATCTTTTTGCGAACACGGAGTGCATACGTAACCTGCTCCAGAGAAATAATCTGCTGTTCAAGGAGAACTAATGCGATTATTCCCGCCTCACTCGAAGTGGCCGGAGAGGGGGAGGGGGAGGGTGGAGCACTTTGTTGAAGAGGATTCATATATTCCATGGTGATGTTATAAGATTAACTTTAGAAGTTTGCAATGCATTTTTTTAGACAAGGGGGGGTAACCATTCTTTGACACCGGCAAAGGTCAGGCGATGGATGGGGCAGGGACCGAGACGTTTGATTGCTTCCAGATGGACGGTGCTTCCGTACCCCTTGTGTCGGGAAAAGCCATACCCCGGATAGACAGAATCCATTTCGATCATATAACGGTCACGGGTGACTTTGGCGATAATGGAAGCGGCGGCTATTGACAGGCTGAGGGAATCCCCTTTTTTGATGGTTCGCTGGGGGAGCGGTGATTCTATTGTTGAAATACCATCAATAAGCAGTAAGTCAGGCGTGGGTGACAGTTGTTCTACCGCTGTCAGCATGGCCAGGCGGGTTGCCTGAAGAATGTTGATACGGTCAATTTCAGCCGGGGGAACGGAGGCCACACCGACTGAAATGGCGTGGTTCATGATGAGAGAGTAGAGTGCCTCCCGTTTTTCCGGGGTAAGTTTCTTAGAATCGTCAACTCCGGTAAGCATAAGCCCGACCGGCAGTATGACCGCCGCCGCCGTGACCGGGCCGGCCAGTGGCCCCCGTCCCGCTTCGTCAATGCCGGTAATAGCAGAGTAGCCGTTCAGCCCGGCCGCTTTTTCAAAGGCGAGGGTGTCGCGGGGGGGAGGTGGGAAAAGTTTGCACTGTTGTTTCGGCATGGGGGCTCCGTGGTAACGTAAAAAAAGCCCCGCATAGGCGGGGCTTTTGGGGCTACTTGGCAACCGGTACGTATTTTTTCTCACGAATCCTGGCTGCTTTACCGCGCAATTTGCGGAGGTAGTACAGTTTGGCACGACGGACATGACCGCGTACCATGACTTCGATGGTTTCGATGTTAGGGGAGTGGAGCGGGAAGGTTCTTTCCACGCCGATACCGTTAGAAATTTTACGTACAGTAAAGGTTTCACGAATGCCACCGTTCTGACGGGCAATGCAGACGCCCTGATATGCCTGGATACGCTGCTTGTCACCCTCAACAATTTTAACATGTACTTTTACGGTATCCCCTACTTTGAAAGGGATTACGTTTTTTTTCATTTGGTCAAATTCAAGAAAATCGATGGTATTCATTGGGTACCTTCCTCCTGTATGATGCTGCTTGTGTGTGTTGGTAGTCTATTTCTGCATTAATTTCCGGTAAGTCTGTCAAGCATGATAGCCGCTGCAGAACGAACCGAAAGATGGTTATAGGAACCATTGCCGCAAATCGGTTCGAGTATTTTGTCTGCCGTTGCAAAACATTCGTCGGTCAGTCCCCACCCGGTTCCCAGCAGCAACAGATAGGGGTGATCCTCTTTTTCGAGCAGTGCCCTGAATGAGGCGAAGGTTAAGGTATTATCCCGAGCAGCTGCACCGGTTACCACCGTTGTGACCGGCTTAGTAAAGCCAGTCTGGAAATCGGTAATGGCATGGGCAATGGTTGGTATAACCCGCACGATGTCCAGTGCTTCCCGCCGATCCGGATTATACTCTGCTCCCCACCCCTGCTGCCAATGGCCACTAATCCGTTCGGCCAGTTTCTGCTGTTCGACGGCGGGGGTGACAATATAAAAACGATTGAGCCCGTACGTACGAGAGGAGCGGGCAATATCGTGTTGATCCAGGTTAGTCAGAGCCGAGGTGACGATCTCACGGTGTTTGTTGTACACCGGATAATGCACTAATGCTATGGCAAGGTTACTCGTCGCCAATGGATACCTCCCGCTGAATCTCCTTCAGAAGTTTATGATCCTCTCCCGTGAGGGTGATCTGATTAAGTAAATCGGGACGCAAAGACAGGGTCTTTCTCAGGGACTCTTTGCGTCGCCATTTTCTGATCAGTTCATGGTTGCCCGACAGCAGTGCTTCAGGAACCGTATGGCCATTGAAATCGGCCGGACGGGTATACTGAGGATATTCTAAAAGTCCATCACTGAAGGAGTCTGAGCGAGCCGATTCCTCACTGCCGAGGGCACCCGGTATCAAGCGGGTAATGGCATCGACAATTGCCATGGCAGCAATCTCACCCCCCGATAGAACAAAATCACCCAGGGAAATATCGTCATCGGCATAGAGAATCCGAATCCGTTCATCGATCCCTTCATAGCGACCACAAACCAGTATTAAACCGGACAGGTTGGACAGTTCCTCTGCTACCCCATGGGTTAGTCTTCTTCCCTGGGGGGAGGTCAGTACAACGCGGGAATGGGGATTGTCCCCCTTTACCGTCTCTATGCAGGCGGCAAGCGGTTCCGGTTTCATGACCATGCCGGCACCGCCTCCATAGGGAGAGTCGTCGGCAGTCTGATGGCGATCGGTTGCCCACGAACGGATATTGTGCAACGAAATGTCAATGAGCTGTTTTTCTTGTGCTCTTTTGATGATGCTTTCGTCAAACGGCCCCGAAAACATCCCCGGAAAGAGGGTCAATATGTCAAACTTCATAGGTCAAGTAAGCCGTCAAGGGGGGTGATAACCATGCGTTTCCCTGAAATATCAACGTGGGAAATAACATCCGCAATGGCAGGAATTAAATACTCCCTTTCCCCACCTTTGACCACATAAATGTCGCTACTGCCGGTTTCAAAAATATCAATCAGAGTGCCGAGTAGCAGTCCCTGATCGGTGAACACGGAAAGCCCTATGAGGTCTCTCCAGTAATACTCATCTTCTTCCGTTGCCGGAAACTGACTTCGCTTCAGGCAGATTTCAGCACCGACTAGCGGAAGAACTTCATTAATGTCTGAAAAGCCATCCAGAGTGAGCAAAAAAACCGTGCCATGGGTGGATACCCCTTTCACTCCGTACTCCGATACCCGATTGCCAACTCCGGTGAGGGATACGGTCGAAGCGCACTGCAAACTTTCAATGTTTCCCGAATAGGAAAAAACTCGCACTACCCCTTTAATGCCGTGGGTACCGATAATTTTCCCTACCGGGATTTGTTCTTCCAAATCAGTCATTTATTCAACAATCTTTAGTACTGCTTTTGAGTTACCCTTGGTTGAAACGGCATTGAGGATAGTGCGAATCGCCTTGGCAGTGCGCCCCTCTTTACCGATAATACGTCCCATATCCTCTTTTGCAACGGACAAGCTGATAACTAGTGTACCTTCTTCGGTCTCTTCAGTGGCATTTACGTGAGTCGGGTCATCAACCAGTGCTTTAGCAATGCTTTCAACAAGAGTCTTCATAGCGGTAACCTCTGCTGCTCATCGAGAGTGGCCGGCGAACCGGAGGTGCTGGAAGCATTATGCGGTGACTGCTGCCACCTTGTGAAGAAGTCCGGCATTTTTCAGGAGCTGGCGAACCGTATCGGTCGGCTGAGCACCTTTTTCAAGCCAGGCTACTGTTTTTTCTGCATTAAGTTTCACAACGGCCGGGCTTTTGGTCGGATCATAGGTACCGACGTTTTCGATGAAGCTGCCGTCTCTACGACTGCGCCCGTCTGCAACTACTATTTGATAGAACGGTCTTTTTTTTGCGCCAGCGCGAGCAAGTCTGATTTTTGTTGCCATTGATATTCCTCCTGATGTGATGCTTCTCTGAAATAGTGTCTACTGCGAGTTATGTAATTTCCTTGTTATCGGAACTGTGGCATGCTTTTGCCGAGACCACCCAAGCCTTTGAGCAGCCCTTTCGGACCAAGTTTCTGCATCATTTTCATCATTTTCTGGGCTTCCGTAAAGCGTTTGAGGAGAAGGTTAACCTCCTGGACGCTGGTACCGCTCCCTTTTGCGATGCGGAGTCGACGGCTGCCGTTGATAATGCCATGGTTGGCACGTTCACCAGGCGTCATGGAACGTATGATGGCCTCAATGCGCTTGATCTCATTTTCACTGGGCTGGGCACCTTTCATCTGCTTCATGGCCTTGCCCATGCCCGGAATCATTCCCATGATTGATTCCATGGAGCCAAGTTTTTTTATCTGCTGCATCTGGGCGAGGAAATCTTCCAGATCAAATTGATTCTTTTTTAACTTTTCCTGAAGGAGAACCGTGTCCTTTTCGTCGAACAGCGACTGAGCCTTTTCAACCAGCGTCAGTACGTCTCCCATGCCAAGAATACGGGAAACGAGACGGTCAGGATGGAACACTTCCAGCGCGTCGAGTTTTTCTCCCAGTCCGACGAACTTGATCGGTTTGCCGGTAACCGCTTTGATGGAAAGGGCGGCACCACCTTTTGCATCACCATCGAGTTTGGAAAGCACCACCCCAGTGATGGCAAGTCGGTCGTTAAAGCCAACGGCAATGGTCACCGCTTCCTGACCGGTCATGGCATCCGCTACCAGCAGAATTTCCCGTGGTTGCACGGCCTCTTTGATTTCGGTTAGTTCATTCATCAGATAATCATCTATCTGATGACGACCGGCCGTATCGAGAATGACGGTGTCGTAACCGTTCAACTCGGCAAACGCGAGGGCTTTTTTACATATATCGAGTGGCTTTTGGTCGGCTGTTGAGGAAAATACCTCCAAGCCGAGCTGACGGCCAACGGTTTTCAACTGTTCAATTGCTGCGGGGCGGTATACGTCAGCCGGCACCAGCAGGGGGCGTCGCTTCTGCTTCTTGAGCAGGTTACCCAATTTACCGCAGGTGGTGGTTTTACCGGCACCCTGGAGGCCGACCATCATAATGGCTACCGGTGGCTTTGCAGCGAGGTCGAGCGTGTTATCCCCGTCATTACCCCCCATGATAGCCACCAGTTCGTCATGGACGATTCTGATGACCTGCTGACCCGGTGACAGGCTTGCAAGAACCTCGGTGCCAACCGCTTTTGTCCGGACATTTTCAACGAAATCCTTGACAACCTTGAAATTAACGTCGGCTTCAAGGAGTGCCAGGCGGACTTCACGCAGGGCTTCCTTGATGTTGTCCTCAGACATGACTCCCTGACCGCGGAGCTTCTTGAAGACTGATTCCAGTTTATCCGATAGGCTGTCAAACATTGGTGATAAATTATCCCGAAAGCTGAAATATTCTAAAAGAGGGTCACTATAAAGTGGAATGGCTCTGATGTCAAGAACCAATTGTTTTTAAAGCTCTATTTAAGCTGATATTTCACCCTCCGCAGAGCGGTTTACTCCGCTGTCGCCGCTGGAGAGTCTCCCGTCCAGATTGCTTCATAACGGGTCGGGTCAAGCTGGTTATAAATTGTTTCCGGAATGGTCTCGCCGGCACTGAGTGTCTGAAGTACCAGGTCGTTACTGTCTGATGTGTAGCGGATAGCCAGACCGCAGTCGGTGGCCAGCGCGCGGGGGGCTGGAACCAGCATGATCGGTATACCGGCACGTTTGAGGACAGCTTCTGCTTTCATAACGCGGTGGGCGGAGTTGAAAACGGCAAAATAAAGAGTGTGGTGAGGCACCGGTTGAGCTCCTGTTATGTGAGATTAGTACATGATGAAAGCGTAATGAATTGACAAAAACCGCATGAGTTTCTACTATGCATCAAAAGGAGCATTACATGCAGAATGCATTACCCATTATTGGTTTGGTTACTCTGGCATTGATCATAAGTTTTCCCTGCGGTTATGTCCGAGAAAATATACGAAAATACTCAATACTCTGGTGGGTTCTCATTCATCTGCCGATTCCCATAATTGTTGTACTCCGGATGAAAGCCGGACTCAACTGGCATTTCATTCCCCTGACCCTTGGCAGTTCCGTTGCCGGACAATTACTTGGCGGCATGGTGAATCGCCGGAGAAAGCGCAATGTCAAAGCGCCCTAGGATGGCATATCCCCGGTCGTTGTTCGGCCTGATGGGGGAGAGTGTCGTTGGTACCCCCTTAGGTGATCGGCTCCGTGAAACAGAAATCTGGCGAATCTGGCCCGATGTGGTGGGGGCTCCCGTTGCCGGACGAGCCCAGCCGCTGAGAATTATTAATGGAACCCTCACGGTGGCCGTTTCCAGTGCCCCCTGGATGCAGGAACTCCGCTTCATGACCACCATGATGAAGGAAAAACTTAATGAGCGGTTGGGCTCAGAGGTTGTCCGGGAAATCGTGCTGAAGACCGGGAGAGTGCAGCTCCCATTAACCACCGAGGAGGCCGAACCGCTGCCTCCCGCACCACTGACTCCCGAAATACGTGAGCGTATTGAAGCGGAAGCTGCCGCCATTATGGATCCTGAAACCCGCATGGCATTCTATGAGTTGATGTGTGCCACGTTGCAACGCCAGCCGAACGGGCAGTGAGTTATCACTGCCCGTTTTCTCTGCAAACCTATGATCGCGTTAATTGTCGGTACTTGATACGGTGCGGGATATCAGCCGCATTGCCGAGCCGTTTTTTACGATCCTCTTCATATTCAGAATAATTCCCCTCAAACCAGACGACCTTTGAATCACCCTCGAAGGCCAGAATATGGGTGGCAATCCGGTCAAGGAACCAGCGGTCATGGCTGATGACCACCGCACAACCGGCAAAATTTTCCAAAGCCTCTTCCAATGCCCGCATGGTATTGACATCAAGGTCGTTGGTCGGTTCGTCAAGCAGTATGACGTTGGCGCCGCTTTTGAGCATGCGTGACAGATGGACTCTGTTACGCTCACCCCCCGAAAGTGAGCCGACCTTTTTCTGCTGATCGCTGCCGGAAAAATTATAGCGTGATACATAGGCCCGCGAATTAACGGCAACTTTACCCAATTGAATTATCTCCTGACCTTCGGAAATGGTCTCCCAGATGGTCTTGTCAGGGTTGAGCGCATCACGGCTCTGGTCAACATAGGCCAGTTGCACGGTGTCACCGATTCTAAAAGACCCGGCATCGGCGGTTTCCTGACCGGTAATCATTTTGAAAAGGGTGGTTTTACCGGCACCGTTGGGCCCGATGATGCCGACAATACCGCCACGGGGGAGACGGAAGGTCATGCCCTCCACCAGCAGTCGGTCACCATAGGCCTTGGCAACCGCATCAGCTTCAATGACGATGTCACCCAGGCGTGGGCCGGGGGGGAGGTAAATTTCCAGATCGCGGGCGTGCCGTTCGCTTTCTGAACTAACCAGATCTTCATAGGCGGAGATACGGGCCTGGGACTTGGCATGACGCCCCTTGGGGGACATTTTGATCCATTCAAGCTCCCGTTGCAGGGTCTTCTGTCGGTCAGACTCCTGTTTTTCCTCAAGTGCCAGACGATTCTGCTTCTGTTCCAGCCATGAGGAATAATTGCCTTTCCAGGGGATTCCTTCACCCCGATCAAGCTCCAGTATCCAACCCGCCACGTTATCGAGGAAATAACGATCATGGGTGACGGCGATAACGGTGCCAGGATAGCCGTGCAGATGGTGCTCCAACCAGGCAACGGTTTCGGCATCCAGATGGTTGGTCGGTTCGTCAAGTAGCAGAATGTCCGGTTTTTTCAGCAGCAACCGGCAGAGAGCCACTCGACGCTTTTCTCCCCCCGACAGCACCTTGACCAGCGTATCGGACTCGGGACAACGAAGTGCATCCATGGCCATTTCGAGCCGTGAGTCAAGATCCCAGGCGTCAAGATGGTCAAGTTTTTCCTGCAGAACGGCTTGACGGTCGCAGAGTTTCTCAAAGTCAGCATCCGGCTCGGAAAACTTGTCGGTAATGGCATTAAATTCTGCCAGCAGATCAACCGTTTCCTGCACCCCCTCCTCAACAATTTGACGGACGGTTTTTGCTTCATCCAGGCGTGGTTCCTGCTCAAGGTAGCCGACGGTATAGCCTGCCGACAGCACCGCCTGACCGTTAAAATCCTTGTCCACGCCGGCCATAATACGGAGCAGGGATGATTTTCCGGAGCCATTCAAGCCAAGGACGCCGATTTTAGCACCATAAAAATAGGAAAGAGAGATGTCTTTAATAACCGGTTTCTTGTCATACAGTTTGCTGACACGCATCATCGAATAAATAATCTTGTGTGGATCTAGAGCCATTGTTCAGCCTCCGGTGCCTATGGTAAATATATACCGTAGTAATACACGTTCCCTCCTTTATATGTCAATGCTTTGGATAGTTGTTTTCATTGGCACTTGACAATCGGGGGGTAACTGATATTATCGCCACCACTTCGCCATTGAGAAAGGAAACACACTAATGAGTATTAATGTTCAGGAAGCTATCAAACGCTCACTTCAGACAGAAAAAAACGCCATGAATTTTTACCAACTTGGTGCCCAGAACATGAGCAATCCGGATGCCCGTCGCACCTTTGAGCTCTTGGCAAAAGAGGAGCGGGAGCATGCAGCACACTTCTTCACCATTTATCAAGGGAGTGAAATTGCTTCACTGGATGAGTTCCTTGATACTCCGCCGGACAATGAGTCAAGCTGGGTATCCACCATTGCACGCTTGATTTCGGCAGATTTCAGCGAGCAGAAAGCACTGGAGCTGGCTCTTGAACGGGAAAAAAACCTTGAAGAAACGTTGCTGGAAACCGCTGCTAAAATCGAAGATCCGGAAATCAAAGCGGTCTACGAGTCAAATGCCAAGGAAACCCGTAACCACTACCAGCTGATTGAATCCGAATATGCCCGTCTTATGGGAATGGTTCACGAGAGTGATATTGATACCTTCGTCAGGGAGTAGCGGGGGAGGGTTCCGTTGTCGCCTCCGGTGGCAGAGTAACAAAAAACCCGCAGACGAAATCTGCGGGTTTTTTGTTACTCACTGAAACAGAAATTTAGGCAGCAGATACGGTAACTTTCAGAGTTGTGGTGACTTCTGGATGAATCTTGACCGGAACTGAATATTCACCGGTATGCTTGATGGCATCGGGAAGCACGATGCTTTTGCGGTCGATGTCGAAGCCGTTGGCTTTCAGGAAGGTAGCGATTTCCATATTGGTAACCGAACCGAACAGTTTGCCCTCTTCGCCCGCTTTGTGGGTCAGTGTAATTGCCAGTGCCTCAAGTTTTGTGCTGAGATTTTTTGCAGCCTCAAGTGCCTTGTTCTTCTTGTACTCCATCTGGCGTTTGGTGTGCTCAAGAGCCTTCGCATTGCCTTCTGTGGCCAATACGGCAAGTTTCTTGGGGAGCAGGTAGTTACGGGCATAGCCGGGGGCTACCTTGACGATGTCACCGATGTGACCTAATGTTTCAATGTTTTCATTCAGGATTACTTTCATGTTGCTCTCCTTTCGAGCCTGTCAGGTAGTTACAGGTTTTCCTGTGTTTTTGGGGTTCTGAAATCAACCCAGAGATCAAAGAGACCGATGCCGGTGATCAGTGCCACCAGATACGGTTGAATAATGAGTAGTGCATACAAAATGACCCGTAACAGTGACGGAACGGAATTTTTTGCGGTCATTGCCGAGACCACCGCCATGCCCTGGAAAAAATAGGCCAGGCATATCACCAACAGCAGATTAAGTGCCGGTACGGTCAGTATGGAGTCGGGCATCAGCAGGGCAAAACCGGTGAGAATCAGCGGCCATACCAGCAGATCCGGACTTCTGAACGTCTTAAACTCCTCTATTGGCAGTTTCAGAGAAAGTGCGGCTGAACTCTTGCGGATGAGTAGCAGATTACATCCGGCTATGACCAGAAACAGTGTGGTAATGCAAAGCGGGTAAAGACGCTGCAATAACTCGGCTGCCGTTGTCATGGAACGTTTGACAACATCGAGCTCTTCCCCGGAGACCCCCCCCTTTTCGTAGAGGCTCACCGCCTGCTTCAGACTCTCTGTTACTTCTGCCGACAATACCTGTTGCAGATTAGTGCCGGACAGTGCTCCGTAGCAGATGACTGCAATTAAGAAAATCAGCAGGTTAGCTGCCGTTGTCCAGAAGAGGGCACGGCTGGCGGTGACCTGGTGTGCCAGTAGCTCGGGCATGAATAACCCGGTCATGGCACATAACCCGAGGTAGAGGGAGCCGGCAAAAATTCCAAAGAGCGCAGTGACCGCTGTAGTCGAGCCGAGTAGCACAATAAGTGCAGCGGTACGACCATGAACCAAGCGATTATACGCCACTGGAAAGGGAGCCAGTAGCCCGGAAAAAATTCCGAGAGGTGGTACGGCCAAGTAGGCGGCAAACAGTACAAAAGAACCGACCACTCCAAGCAGAGACGCGGTGAGGCGTGACTGAATTTCGTGGCCGGCTGCAGTTTTTTGCTTCATTGCCGGTCTGGTTAGCTGACTGCGTGATTAGCGGCAATCGGCAGCAGGGCGATATTGCGTGCCCGCTTGATTGCTTCGGTAATGTGACGCTGATGGGCTGCGCAGTTTCCGGAGATTCTGCGTGGCACAATCTTGCCCCGTTCGGTGATGAAGAAACGAAGGGTACGTGGCTCTTTATAATCGATGGTCAGGTTTTTTTCTGCACAGAAGCGGCAAACCTTACGACGCTGAAAAGGACGGCGCTTGCGTGGACCACCCTGTCCACCAGGACCGCCTGCGGGACGCTGTCCCGGTCCGCCTGCTGGACGCTGTCCGGCACCGGCAGGACGTTGATACGATGAAGTTGCTGGTCTTTCGTCACTCATGAGTATATCTCCTCCAGTAATTTATTCGGCAGATTCTTCG
>CAIRBT010000064.1 GCA_903876875.1 uncultured Geobacteraceae bacterium | reverse complement strand
TAAAACCGCCGACTTCAAGAATATTCAAAGTCGGCGGTTTTTTACTACAACATTTTTAAAGTGCCGCATTTACGACATGTTCACGGTACCGCTCACACCAGCTCTTGGTACACCGTGCAATGATGCTGCGAAAAATCTCTCCTGTCTGAAAAGTCGTAACTGTTTTGTTTGTTTCCTATATCGCTCCAACATATCGATCATTCGTCAGTTTTTCATATTCAGCAATGCTGTGCTGCTGGTAATTGTGATCATTTGTTGACGCTTTTCCCAGGCGTTCAGTTTGGCAAGGCCGTCGAGAAAATCATCTTTGAGGTCTTGCAGGAACGGAGCGGTTGCCCTGAAATCCTCACAGTGCTTCTGACGTTCTTCATCGGACAGGGAGCACCAGTAGTCATCCCGCTCCTGTGCTTTCTGCGCCTCTTCAGCCAGCTGCTCTTCCATCTTCCTGGCCTCAATACGCTTTCGTTTTGCTGTATCTTCTGACCTGGCGTTACGAACTTCGGGAGGCTCATACCATTCCGGTATGACGAGGTCCACGCAGAGAGTCTGGAGATAGCCGCCGGGGTTCTTGATCTCTTTGCGCTCACGTCTCCAGGTTTCTGCGGCAACATCAGCAGCCTGCATAACCATCTCGCTACCGTGGCGCTTGATCAGAACCACCAACTCTTTTTCAGAGATTTTTGACAACGGCGTGCCGGATAACAACAACCGGATCTGCTCTGTAGTTGTTTTCTGGGTAATCTCTGTAGTTTCTTCTGTTAAGGAATCCCGATTTTTGAAGGTTTCCTTCCCTGCTTTTTTCGGGGAACGTTCCCTGACATTTACAGGGTTCCTTTCCTGCTTTTTGAGGGTATCCATTAATTCCAGTAACTTACCGCGTACAAATTTATAGTGGCAGGTGGGGGCTCCGTTCGCTTTCTTAACAACGGTCTGGACATAACCATCCTTCACCAAAACTTTGACTATCTTCCTGACAACATCCTCTCGAAGTCCGACCCTTTCAAGCCAAGTCTTTCCTTCAGCCTCTCTACCAGTGGTTTCATTAATTTCATCAGCGGCAACGTCAACACCTGAAGTGCCGTCAAGTTCCTGGTGCCTGCAGGATGGCTCATATTGTCGGTAAAACCAGCCGTATCCGATTCCCGGCAACTTGCGACCTCGAAAGTGGTAGCTCCAGGTAAATATCTCAGAAAGAATGATGGCCGTGTTCAAGTCGCCAAAATAACGAACAAACGGTTTGAATACCGTGAGCCTGTTTCTCGGACTGTTGAACTCTGCCAGGAGATCCTCGACCTCTTCCACGGCATATAGCTTGTTATCTTTAGGCATATTTACTTCGCTTCCGGTAATCGTGCCGGCATCGGTTATGCTGTATCCACTTGACCGGGCACGGTTATTCGGCATGTGTGTTGTGGGCGATCAGTGAGCGGATATCCTCAACCCGCCAAGCGGTGATCCTGGGACCGAGTTTTACCGGCTGGGGATAGCGTCCGGACCGCACACCCTCCCACCAAGTCGAACGACTTACAGGATATACGGGTTTAATGGGCGGGTTGGCCTTGGCGTCGCCGATGATGCTGGTCAGCCGGACAAAACCGGTCTCGGGAAGGGATGAGCTGTGCATAAAACCTCCATGATTCAATTTGAGATTATCGGACACGTCCGAACTTGTTCGGAGCACATCGTTTACTAATAATATCTATAGGGGGGGAAGGTTCCGCAGGGCCGGCTTACTACGTTTTATCTCGTAATATTTTGATATTTAAGAAATAAAAAAATATCAAAAAAATAGCCATCACCCCGTTTCGAGGTAATGGCCGTTGATGTTTTGCTTGAGATGATTAAAGCAGATCGCGAGATCAGAAGCATAGCTTCCTTACGGACAGAATCAATTTGAATAGTGCTGTGACATTTAGAAACAATGCGTCAGTCGTTGTCATCAAGCATGGGAAGCCCGGTCGGACAGGTGGATGACTTTTGCCCCGGTCTTCAGGTTATCGAGATAGTCAGCCCACGTCTGCATCATCTTTTTTCTCTCATCGAGATGAGATGTCCGGTTGTACGCTGTACCCAGTGCATCCCGGACAGAGTGGCTCAACTGGTGCTCGATAAAATCAGGTCTGACTTTAAGGACTTCATCAAGAATTGTCCTGGCGGAGGCCCTGAAGCCGTGGGCGGTCGCTTCTTCTTTTGTGAACCCGAGCCGTCGGAGTCCGGCATTCAGGGCATTGTTCGACATGCAGCGCAGCGGGGATCGATGACAAGGGAAAAGGTATCTGCCATAACCGGTAAGTGGTTGCAACTCTTTCAGGATGGCAATAGCCTGCTGCGATAGTGGCACGATATGCGGCTGCTTCATTTTCATTCGTTCAGCTGGTATTTCCCAGATGCAGTCGTCAAAATTTATCTCTGACCATTCGGCCGCCCGCAGTTCACCAGGACGGCAAAACACCAGCGGTAATAACTGTAACGCTGATTTGACAATAAAAGAGCCGTTGAAATCATCGATTGACCGGAGAATCGGTGCAAGATCTTTGGGAGTGGTTGCCGCAGCATGATGACCACCCTTGACTGGTGGCAGGGCTCCTCTGAGATCGGCGGCAATATCGCGTTCTGCATACTCATGTACAATTGCGTAACGGAAGATCATGCCGCAGTGATGCCTGAGGCGGTGGGCCGAATCGAGTGCCCCACGACTGGCAATACGTTCAAGAACAGTCAACAGCTCTTTTGGTTTGATTTCGGAGATTGGGCGAGATCCGAGTGGCGGAAAGATATCTTTCTCAAGGCGGTGCATAATGTCGGCAGCATGGATTGGTGACCACTTGCCGGCAGCGGAAAACTTCAGGTGCCATTGTCGAGCGATTACTTCAAATGTGTTGGCTGCCAACTCCTTGCCGGTCGACTTGAGGGTTTTTTTCATCGCTCCTGGGTCGATACCATTCGCCAGAAGTTTTTTGCATCTTCGCGGCGTTGCCTGGCTTCGGCAAGGGTGACCGAAGGATAGGCGCCAAGAGCCAACATTTTGCGTTTGCTGTCAAATCTGTAATCGAAACGCCACAGCTTGCCATTTGTCGGCGTAATCAGCAGAAAAAGACCGAAACCATCCATAAGCTTGTAATCTTTTTCCTACGGTTTTGCATTTTTTATCTGGGCATCAGATAGAGGCGCAATCCTTTTTGGCATGGGCATTTCTCCTTTTTGGAGGTATCCGGTATGCATGGAGGTATGTATCTCTCAATAGATACCTCCAAAACTCTTGGATTTTGCCATACCACAAAAGACGAATTCGGACAATAGATAAAGAAAAAGCCCCGATTTCTCGGGGCTTTTAAGACCATGTCGGTCATGGTCGGACATTCTAGTGGTGCCCAGGGACGGAATCGAACCGCCGACACGAGGATTTTCAATCCCTTTGAGCCGACTTAAACACACTGCCGGTTACTCCCAGTTAGTCCATATTAGTCAGTGAAATTAACGCCTTATGTCACTGTTTTATATTTTTGTCAGAACTAAGCGGGAGAGCCGGATTTAGTGTTCACTGCTCATTTACTGCTCATTGGCAGGTTCTTCTTTCTTGATAGGTTTATATGCTTCCGTCAGTACATTGATAGCAGAAAGCTTATGGTTCGGAGCAAGATGTGAATACCGAAGTGTCATCGCTAACGTCTTATGTCCGAGTAATTCTTTAACGGTCATAAGGTCAACGCCAGACATTACCAAGTGACTGGCAAATGTGTGTCGCATATCGTGGAAACGAAAATTCTTAATTTCCGCACGAGCACATGCCGTATGAAATGACCTCTTAATTTCACCAAAACGGGTATTTGTTCGGTAGTCATAGAACACATACGGGATGTTCTTTTTCTTATTCGCATCTTTCCGCTTTTGAAGGATGGGCTTCAAAGTATCATTAATCGGAATATCCCGACGCTCTGACGGTTTAGTAATATTGAGCGTAATGAACCCGTGAACCAAGTCAACATTCTCCCAGGTAAGCCCCAAGATTTCACTTTGACGGCAACCGGTATTTAATCCGTATTGCACGATATCTAATAAATGCTCTTGTTTTTCACAGGCGGTCAAGAAAACTGGAATTTCATCCCGTGAGAGAAATCGCAAGCGAACATTTTGTTCTTTCGCCATCTTGACTTTATGAAC
>CAIRBT010000063.1 GCA_903876875.1 uncultured Geobacteraceae bacterium | reverse complement strand
GCCTGCCTGCTTGCTGTCCTACGCTTAAAACTGTATGTTACCACACAGCCTCCAAGGACTTGCTACCCGGTGGCTGGCCTGCCTTCCGGGACGGGATTCTCACCCGCTAGATTATGCGACCTTGCCCGGCCGCACTGTAGGGGCGACCCCATGTGGTCGCCCGATTTTAAATGTGGTCGCCCGATTTTAATTGTGGTCGCCCGATTTCAAATGTGGTCGCCCGCTTTCAAATGTGGTCGCTCGATTTTGACATTGGTTATACGTGGGGCAATGCGACGGCGGGCACCCACGTGGGGGTGCCCCTACGGAACCTTTGGTTTTGGATCCATGTAATACCGGTTACTCACTGGTATTGTAATCACACCCCTCGGAGGGGCACTTCAAAAATTCACCCTTCCGTTTGTAAATCTTTTTCACCAGCAGCGGAAAACCGCATTTTGGACAGGGGCTCTCCACCGGCAGATCCCACAGGGCGAATTTACATTTCGGGTACTGATTGCAGGAGTAAAACAGCTTGCCGAAGCGGGATTTTTTTTCGGTCAACTCCCCTTCCTTGCAGTCGGGACAGATTATGCCGGTACTCTTTGGCTTGATCAACGGCTGAATGTTTTTACAGGCCGGATACCCGGAGCAGGCCAGATATTTGCCGAAGCGGCCATCCTTAATGAGCATGGGCAGACCGCATTTCTCACATTTTTCCTCGGAGATGACCGGTTCGGCCACCTCGCCCCCCTCCTGATCCACGTTGCGGGTATACTTACACCCCTCCTGGAACCCGGAACAGGCGATGAATTTCCCCCGTTTCCCCAGCTTGACCACCAGCGGTTTCTGGCATTCGGGACAGAGTTCGTCGGTGGCCTCGGTGGTCAGATCCGCCTTGTTGACCTCCCCCTCCTTCTGCTTCAGCAGGGTGATGAACGGCTCCCAGAACTCTTTCAGCAGCGGCTGCCACTCCTTTTCGCCACGGGACACCTGATCCAACTCTTCCTCAAGCCCGGCGGTAAAATTGTAATCCACATACTTCTGGAAATGGGCGGTCAACAGGTCGCTGACCACCATCCCCACATCTTCCGGGAAGAAGCGTTTTTTGTCCAGACGGGCATACTTCCGTTCCACCAACGTGTTCATGATCGAGGCAAAGGTAGAAGGGCGGCCGATACCGTACTCCTCCAGCGTTTTGACCAGAGTGGCCTCAGTGTAGCGGGGAGGGGGCTGGGTGAAGTGCTGTTCCGGCAGAATTTCGTGGAGGATCAGCGGTGCTCCCTCGGTCATGGCCGGCAGCAAGCCTTCCTTTTCCTCATCCTGATCGTCAAGTCCTTCGATATAGAGCTTCATGAAACCGGGAAAACGGATGACCGTTCCGGCGGCACGAAGTCCGGCGCGGCTAGCTCCGGCAAAGGGGCCGCCGACCAGCTGTTTCGCCAGTTCCGCAGATATATCCACCGACGTCTGATCCAAAAGTGCTTCCGCCATCTGACATGCCACAGTACGCTTCCAGATAAGTTCATACAGCTTAAACAGATCGGGGGTCAGAAACTTGCGCAGTTCGGTCGGAGTCTTGGCAATGTAGGTCGGACGCACCGCCTCATGGGCTTCCTGGGCGTTCTTTGATTTGGTTTTAAAGATACGCGGTTTGGCAAGGGCGTATTCCTTGCCATAGGCGGCAGTAATGACGTCATGGGCATCTTTCAGAGCCAGGGTGGAAAGATTAACGCTGTCGGTACGCATATAGGTAATGAGACCCACGGTCCCTTCGGCACCGATATCGATCCCCTCGTAGAGTTTCTGGGCGGTGGACATGGTCTTTTTGGCGGAGAAACCGAGCTTGCGGGAGGCCTCCTGTTGCAGGGTAGACGTGGTGAACGGCGGGGACGGGTTGCGCTTCTTCTCACTTTTGGTGATTTTGGCGACCCGATAATTCCCGGACTGGAGAGCCTCTTTCAGCGGCGTGGCGACCTCCTCCCCCGGTATATCAAACTTGCCGAGCTTCTTCCCCCCCACATCAACCAGACCGGCCTTGAACTCCTGCCGGGCAGAGACGCCGAGGCGAGCCCCGATGGTCCAGTATTCCTGTTCTTTAAAGGCGAGAATTTCCTTCTCCCGCTCGCAGACCAGCCGGAGAGCCACCGACTGCACCCGACCGGCGGAAAGGCCGTAGCGGATTTTTTTCCAGAGGAAAGGGGAAAGATTAAAACCGACCAGATAGTCCAGAATGGAGCGTGCCTGCTGCGCATTTACCAGATCAAGGGCGATATCACGGGGGTTCTGCACCGCGTGGAGAATGGCATCTTTGGTAATTTCATGAAACTCAACCCGCTGGATTTTGATGCCCGGCTGCTTTTTATCCAGCCCAAGAGCGGCCAAGAGGTGCCAGGAGATGGCTTCCCCTTCACGGTCGGGGTCAGTTGCGAGAAGCAGTCGATCCGCCCCCTTGAGGGCCGCCTTGATTGCGTCCAGGTGCTTTTTGCTTTCCGGCAGCACATGGTATTTTGGCTCAAAATCCTTTTCGATATCGACGGAGCCCTGTTTACTGGGGAGAGCCCGGACGTGTCCGAAGGAGGCAAGAACTTTGTAATCGGGGCCAAGGAATTTTTCTATGGTCTTCCCTTTGGCGGGAGATTCAACAATAACGAGGTTGTGCGACATGGCTGGTATGGGTCCTTATCAGGTTATGGCATAATGGGTTCCGGGAAGCGATGTGACCGCCCCCTTTAGTTCAAGGTGAAGTAACATAGAGGAAACCTCCCCCGCTGTCAATTCCGTTTGGGAAATGATTTCATCAATATGTAACGGCGAACGGGACAACAGTTCATAGATGGCCGCCTCCTTCGGGGTCAGGGCAAAGGAACGACTGCCGGTCTGGAACAGGGGTCCGGCAACTTCAGTGCCTCTCCCCGGGGGCAATTCTTCCAGAATATCATCCACACAGTCCACCAGTTTTGCCCCCTGCTTAATGAGCAGATTACACCCCCGACTGGTCACAGAGGTGATATTTCCCGGTACGGCGTAGACATCACGCCCCTGTTCCAGGGCATACTGGGCGGTAATCAGGGAGCCGCTCTTTTCGGCAGCTTCAACCACCAGCACCCCCTGGGAAAGACCACTGATGATCCGGTTACGGCGGGGAAAGTTTTCTGCCAGCGGCAGGGTTCCCAGGGGAAACTCGGAGATAAGGCACCCTTGAGCGGCCATTTCCTCGAACAGTGGCCGGTTTTCCGGGGGATAGACCATATCAACCCCGCAGCCAAGCACCCCCACACTGCGCCCTCCCCCCCGCAAAGCCCCCCTGTGGGCGGCGGTATCAATGCCCCGTGCCATGCCGGAAACCACCGTAACCCCATTGCGAACCAGCCCTTCGGCCAGTTTTCCCGCAATGGTCAGACCGGAGGCGGTTGGGCGACGGGAGCCGACCATGGCAATGGCCAGATCACTCCCCCCCATGGTTCCCTTGGCATAGAGAAAGGGGGGAGGATCGGAAATTTCAAACAACGACTTGGGATACTCCTGTGACAGATAGGTGACCAAACGTACGGAACTGGCCTCCAGGCGGCGGCATTCTCCCTCGGCAAAACGTTGCCATGCTCCCGATGCCAAAGATTCCAGCACCACAGGCGTCACCCCCCGGATGCCGGTCAGTGAGGCGGGAGAAGCCCTGAACACCGCTTCCGGGGTGTCAAAGCGTTCCAGCAGACGACGAAAGGTCACATTCCCCACACCAGCCACCGCCTTGAGCCCTATCCAGTAAAAATAGTCCACGCACCCACACTCCACCAACAGATGAATTTAGTTTTGGGGTAGCGAAAGCAAATCCCCCTCAATCCCCCTTATTATAAAGGGGGAAGCCTATACAATCTATCTGTTCAGCACAAAGGGAAAGACCACAAAATGCCCCCCTTTGAAAAAGGGGGGTTAGGGGGATTTAGAGTAAAATCCAGCTATCCGTAAAACGGCTGTTCCCCTACTTGGCCTGACTGATGATCCGATCCCCTTTGAAGATGGTGTCGATACTTTTCACCACCAGGGCTGTCGAGGTTTTTGTGCCGGTTTCCAGAACAACCAGGGCCCCCAGCAGCTCCGGCGGAAGCCGGTCAACCCGCCCTTCCACATACCGTTGGTCGATCTTCACCTCCCGTACGATATAGAGCAGATTACCCGCTTCAACCCCCTGACTGGAGCCCAAATCAACATAAACCACATCTCCCGCTCCGATGATACTGATACCGTTACTGCTGTCCAGTATGTACCCTTTCAGAGTGGGCAGCGAATTTTTAGTCGGAATTTCGCGGCGCTGGTGTTCCCGATACGGGACCAGAAAGGCTCCCGGACTGATCTCCCTGAAGGAACTGGTGATTATGGCACGGGACGAACTTTTTTCAACATCGGTCAGTTGCAGGGTTCCCAGGGGAATCATCTTGTGCCCCATTTCCTCGTTGCTCCGGGGGTGATTGATGACCACATCCTGGGCGTAGATGGAAAACTTGTCACCACTGGCATGCCGGTCGCTCCCGATGTCCGTATACACGATGTCGTCAATTCCCAAAACGATCCGGTCAAACTGGGCACCGATGATGGTGCCGTAGGGACGGAAATCCTTCTCCGCCAGAAAACCTTCCGAACCGTATAAGGTATAGGTTTTTTCAACGGCAATGCCGCCGATTCCTGCCACAGCGGCTCCGGTTCCGCCCGTGGTACGGAGCGGTTCAACCGGTTCGGCGGCCAGCAGCAGATTGGGCAGTAACAGAAGAACCACACACAAAAGTCTGAATTTCATCGTGACACCTCCTTATCTTGTAACACGTTGCAAGCAACCAGAATCATACGTTCACGCCGGAAGACCGCCGCTTCAATGGCTATTCAATCGTTCACGGGCTTTCAGTGCCACCGGATGACCCGGGTACAGCCGCAACACCTTTTCAAACAGTGCGGCAGCCTTTTCCTTCTCATTCAAGGCCAGCAGGGTATAGCCGAGCTTCAGCAGTGCGTCGGGAGCCTTGGCACTGGTCGGGTAGGTTTCACCCACCTTGACAAATATCGCCCGGGCCTTGGCAAAGTCATCCATGCTGTAATGACACTCACCAATCCAGTAGAGTGCATTCGGAGCATAATCACTGCGGGGATTCTGTTTCAGGAAGGCTTCAAAGGCCCTGACCGCCGCCGGGAAATCATTGGCACTGTAGAGACCAAAGGCTTTCAGGTACGTGGTTGGCGGACCGCCATCCCCGGCACCGGAGGAAGTCTGATTGACAATCTCCACCGAGGGAGAGGCGGGACGCTGGGCAAGTAAAGCAACCCTGCTCCGGGTTTCCGCCACAGAGGAACGGAGTTCACCGGCTTCATCCTTCAACCGGCTGATTTCACCCCGCGCCGTCTGAAGTTGCTCCTGCTGAGCCTTCAGCTGTTCCCCGGTGACCTGAATCTGTCCGGAAAGTTCAGTGACCCGTTGCTCCGATTTTTTTGAAGACTGGAGCAAAAATTCTATTCTAGCCTCGGCTTCGGCCTGACGCTTGACCATCAGATCGGTGGTTGCGCACCCCGACAGACAGATGGTCAGCAGCACATATGGTACCATGTGACGTACGAACGGCATAATTCCCCCATTTCACGAACCTTTTCAATAATTAAAGCGAGAGTGACGCCTTTGTCAAGCGAAAGCTTCCTTTTCAGTTTAATTGGCTGCCCGACTATGATAGCATTAAAAACCATTTTAAACAGTAACGCAGTAACAGGATCGCCCCATGATAAAACCGGAGTTGCTGGCACCGGCCGGCAATAGGGAAAAATTGCACATCGCGGTACATTACGGAGCCGACGCCGTCTATTTGGGTGGTCAGGCTTTTGGCCTGCGCAACATGGCCGATAACTTTTCCCTGGACGAGATGAAATACGCCCTTGATTTCTGCCACGACAAGGGAGTAAAAGCCTACCTGACCATCAACAGTTATCCGCGCAACGAAGCACTACCCGAACTGGAAGAGTATCTGACTTCACTGACACCGCTCCCCTTCGACGCCTATATCGTTGCCGACCCGGGGGTCATCCATCTGGCACGGCAGATTTCCCCCGAACGGGAACTGCACCTCTCCACTCAGGCCAATACCATCAACTGGCGCTCGGCCGCCTTCTGGCAGCAGCAGGGGGTACGGCGCATCAATCTGGCTCGGGAAATGACGCTGGACAACATCAGAGAAACCGTTACCAAGGTTCCGGGTATGGAGTTTGAAGCCTTTGTCCATGGCGCACTCTGTATTTCCTATTCGGGACGCTGTCTGATTTCCAGCATGCTCACCGGCCGGGACGCCAATCAGGGGGAATGTACCCACCCCTGCCGCTGGAGTTACCATCTGGTGGAAGAGTCCCGCCCCGGTGAATATTTCCCGGTGGTGGAGGACCAGGGGGGAACCTTCATCTTCAACTCTCGGGATCTCTGTCTGGTCGAGCAGATACCGGCCCTGGTGGAAAGTGGCGTCCATTCCCTCAAGATAGAAGGGCGCATGAAGGGGATCAATTACGTGGCCTCGGTGCTGCGGGTCTATCGCCGGGCCCTGGACGAATATCTGGACAAGCAGGAGCGGTGGCACTGCCGTCCCGAATGGCTTGACGAACTGGCCAAGCTGAGCCACCGGGGGTATACCACCGGTTTTCTCTTCGGTGAACCCCGTAACGTTGGCCAGGAATACCACTCCGCCTACATCCGAAGCCATGATTTTGTCGGCGTCGTCCATGAGGTACGACATGATGGTACCGTACTGATCAACGTGCGAAACAGGATCGCTGCGGGAGAGCTGATTGAAGTCATCGGCCCCGCCATGGCGAGCAACACCCTGACACTGGGTGAGTTCCTGCTGTTGCCCGATCATGGTGCGGCCGTGCCGGCCACCGTTGCCAACCCGAATCAACGAATTCTGCTGAAAGTACCCTTTCCGGTGACCGCGGGAGATCTGCTACGACGGGAAAAAATAACCCCGGTAAAAGGAAATCATTGACATGAGTGACCCCAAACTTCCACCCCAGAATCTTGATGCCGAAATGTCCATTCTGGGGGGCATTCTCATCGACAACAGTGCCATAGACCGGGTACTGGAAAGCATCGTCCCGGAGGATTTTTACCGGGAGGTTCACCGCAAGGTGTTTCTGGCCATGATGGATTTGTCGGATCGCCGGGAGCCGTGCGATCTGGTGACGCTGACCGAAATCCTCAGAAAGAAGGGAGAGCTGGACGAAATCGGCGGTGCCGCCTATCTGCTGATGCTGGTTGATTACGTGCCGACCGCCGCCAACATCACCTATTACTGCAAAATCGTCAAAGAGAAGTCAATCAACCGAAAGCTCATCTCCATCGCCACCGGCATCGTCACCCGCAGTTATGAAGACCAGACCGATGTCAACGAACTGATGGATCAGGCCCAGAAGGAACTCTTCGAAATCGGCGAGAACAAGCTGCGTCCCCAGTACGCACCGATTCAGCCACTCATTAAGGAAGCCTTCAAGATTCTCAAGTCCCTCAATGAGCGGAAGGAACATATCACCGGCGTGCCGACCGGCTATGTGGATCTGGATCAGATGACCGCCGGTTTCCAGCCGGGCAACCTGATTATCATTGCGGCCCGTCCCTCCATGGGAAAGACCACCCTGGCTCTGAATATTGCCCAGTACGCCAGTGCCGAAAGCAAGAAGAAGACCCCCTCGGCCATCTTCTCCCTGGAGATGGGCAAAGAGGATTTGGTCATGCGTTTTCTCGCCTCCACTGCCCGGGTTGACTTCGGCCGGATGCGCACCGGTCACTTCCTTGACACCGACTGGCCCCGTCTGACCCGGGCCGCCGGTGTGCTCCATGACGCTAAAATTTTCATCGATGATACACCGGCCATCAGTGTCCTGGAACTCCGTGCCAAGGCGCGCCGTTTGAAAAGCGAGCATGATATCGGCCTGGTCATCATCGACTACCTGCAACTGATGAAGGCTGGTACCCGCGTCGAGTCGAGGCAGCAGGAAATATCCGAAATTTCCCAGTCCTTAAAGGCCCTGGCCAAGGAGTTGAGCATTCCGGTCATCGCCCTCTCCCAGCTGAACCGGGAACTGGAAAAACGTGCCGACAAACGCCCCATGATGAGTGACCTCCGTGAATCGGGAGCCATCGAGCAGGACGCCGACGTTATCATGTTCGTCTACCGGGAGGCGGTGTACTGCGAACAGTGCCGCAAACGGGACAACTCCTGCACCCAGGGGCATGAGCGTAATTCCGAACTCATCATCGGCAAGCAGCGTAACGGTGCCATCGGCACCGTCAGCCTGGCCTTTTTCGGCGAACATACCCGCTTTGAGAACCTGAGTGAGCGGAGTGAGTAGAGAATCACATCCAATTGGAGGTCAGCCATGTCCCGGCCGGTAAAAAAAGGCTCGTTGGGGGAGATACTCTCCGCCTGCAAAATCATTACGGAAGAGGATATCGGGGCAGCCCTTGAATTACAGGAACGCTCCGGTATGCGCCTGGGAGAAGCCCTGATTGCCCTCGGTTTCGTGACCCAGGAAGATATTGACTGGGCACTTTCCAACCAGCTGGATCTCCCCTATATCCGCCTCAAGCATGACATGATCGATCCCGAAGCCATCCAGCTGATCCCGGCGACCACGGCACGGAAGTTCAACCTGATACCGCTCATCAAGGCGGGAGGGGAACTGAATATCGCCATTTCTGACCCGCTCAACAAGGCGGCCCTGGCGGCAGTGGCACACCAGAGCGGCTGCCAGGTCAATGTATCGGTGGCACTGATCCGCGAAATCCGCGAAATGATCGACATCTGTTATGGCAGCAGTGTCCAGGAATCGCTTGGTTTTGGCTCAACCGCCTTTTCCCCGGCCGCTCTGGAAATCATCAACGGCGATCTCACCGGAGGAAAACTGCTGGATTATCTCCTCATCTTCACCATGCAAAACCGGCTTTCGGCTCTCTCTCTCCAACCCATGGGGGAATTGGTGCAGGTTGTCGGCAGACGTAACGGCACCATGCACCCGGTTGGCACCCTGGGTACCACCTACTATCCCGATTTCATTCGAAAAATACGCAGAAGCATTGATACCGGCCTACGCAACGACCAGCAGTGCGGAGGGAAATTAACCTTCAGCTACCGTTCACAGCCGACCAGCTTCACCATCAACCTGCTCCCCGGCTACGGCGGCGACTACGTGACCATACATCCCACCATCGCCACCACGTTGCCGGAGCGACGCTCGGAGCTTCACCTGCTGCCGGAGCAGGAGCGGAGTTTCGACACCCTGTCACAGGCGACCCGGGGGATCACCTTCTTTGCCTCGCCACTGGTTGAGGAACGGAATCGTTTCATGGAGCTGATGTTGAAGGAGATCACCACCACCGGCAAAAACGTCATCTTTCTCGGAGAAGGGGCGGTAAAATCCGGTGGCCAGTTCCCCCGCATTCCCCTCCCCGCCGATGAAGCGGAACGGGGTGCCACCATCAGATCCGTGATGAGCCATGACCCGGATATTCTGGTTATCGAAGATGCCACCGAACCGATCCCCTTCGCGGCAGCCTGTCAACTGGCCAGAGAAGGGAAACTGGTACTGGCCGGCCTGGCCATCCGGGGGATGACCGAGACCATCAGCCGACTCCTCATGTACCGGGAGCAGAACTATTTCCTCCCCCCGGTCGTCAATGGTCTGCTGGCGTGGCAGGGGATACAGCTCCTCTGCCCCCACTGTCGTGCCGAATACACCCCCGCCACGGAAGAGCTCCCCCCGCCGGGGCGCGTATCCCCCCCGGCCTTCTACCGGTCCACCGGCTGTGACCACTGTAGCGGCAGCGGCCTGGGGAGCAGACGGTTTCTGCTCGACATACTCCCCTTTACAGTCCCCTTTCTTCAGCAGTTCCACCATGCCACCACTCCGGCTCCCCTCCGGGAACAGCTGGCTGTCGAAGGGTATCGGGGGAGTGAAGAGGCGGCTGCACAGCTCCTTACGGAAGGGGATATTTCTCCCGGCGAATATAGGGCTTCGGTGATTCTGTAAGGGGAGGAACGTTCCATGGCGCGTATTGACGCACTCTTTAACATGATGAAGGAACAGGGGGCATCGGATCTGCACCTCTCCACCGGCAATCCGCCGATTTTCCGTCTCCGGGGAGATATGGTACGGCTTAACTTCAAGGCTCTCGGCCATGAGGAGCTGAAAACCATCCTCTTTGAAATTTTGACAGAAAAGCAGAAAGCCCACTTCACCGAACATAAAGACCTTGATTTCGCCTACGAGCTTCCCGGTGTGGCCCGTTTCCGGGGCAATATCCTCATGCAGTACCGGGGCATTGCCGCCGTATTCCGTATCATACCGTCAAAAATCCTCTCGGCCGATGAGCTGGGGCTGCCAGAGGGGGTTCGTCGCATGACCGCCTTCAAAAAGGGGATGGTGCTGGTTACCGGCCCCACCGGTTCCGGCAAATCCACGACTCTGGCCGGCATGATTGACCTGATCAATTCCACCCGCCAGGAACATATCCTCACCTTTGAGGATCCCCTGGAATTCATCCATGAGAACAAGCTGTCACTTATGAATCAGCGGCAGATCGGTGAACATACGGAAAGCTTTGCCTCGGCTCTCAAGGCTGCTCTGCGAGAGGACCCGGATGTCATACTGGTGGGGGAAATGCGCGATTTGACCACCATCCAGCTGGCCATGAGTGCGGCTGAAACCGGCCATCTGGTCTTTGGAACCCTCCACACCAGCACCGCTGCCAAAACCGTAGACCGTATCATTGATGTGTTTCCCACCGACCAGCAGGAACAGGTGCGGGCCATGCTCGCCGAATCCCTCAAGGGGGTTATCTGCCAGCAGTTGTTAAAAACTGCCGATGGCAAGGGGCGGGTCGCGGCACTGGAAATCATGCTCGGTACACCGGCCATCGCCAATCTCATCCGAGAGGGCAAGACCTTCCAGATTCCGTCAATCATGCAGACCGCCAAAAAAGATGGCATGCAGCTGATGGATCAGCATCTGCTTGACCTGCTTAAGATGAGAAAGGTCAACCCGGAGGAGGCGTACCGCTGTGCCAGCGACAAAAAGCAGTTCGAACAGTACCTGACTCCGGCTCCGGAGGGGAGATAACCATGCAATTCAATCATTTTGATCAGAATGGCCACGCCATCATGGTCGATGTCAGCGGCAAACAGCCCACCATGCGCACCGCCATTGCCGCCGCCACCGTGCGGATGTCCCCACCCCTGCTGGCCGCCGTCCAGCAGGGTGCCGTGGCCAAGGGGGATGTGCTGGGGGTAGCCCGTCTGGCCGGGATCATGGGGGCCAAACGGACCTGCGAGCTGATTCCCCTCTCCCACCCTTTGGCACTCCATCATGTCACCGTCGATTTTGATCTGGACGAACCGGGTGGCACCATCACGGTACGCTGCACAGTCCGAGCCTTCGAGCGGACCGGCGTGGAGATGGAGGCCATGACCGGAGCAACGGTAGCCGCCCTGACCATCTACGACATGTGCAAGGGGAGCGACAAATCAATCATGATCGGCGAAGTCAGGCTGCTCTTCAAGGAGGGGGGGAAAAGCGGCGTCTACCGCCACGGGGAGACATCCACCACCCGGTTGGCCGATTGACTTGACAGAACGCCCCCAAAGCTGATATGGTCAGGTACACAATTGATGTACCGGATAGCACATTTGCGAAGGCCCCGGAAATTTCCGGGGCTTTTTTCGTTACACAGAAAAGAGGATATAATGGAATTCAGTTCGTTTAATTTACACCCCGTCATCGCCGAAAGTATCTCACAGGCAGGCTATGTCACCCCCACCCCGATCCAGCAGCAGGCCATCCCCACCGTCATGGAGGGGCGTGACGTCATGGGTCTGGCCCAGACCGGCACCGGCAAAACCGCCGCCTTTGCCCTGCCGATCCTGCACCGCCTCATGAATGGCCAACGGGGTCAACTGCGCGCCCTGGTGGTGGCTCCCACACGGGAACTGGCCGAACAGATTCATGAGTCGTTCGTGACCCTCGGTAAGGGAAGCCGCTTAAAGAGTGTTACCGTCTACGGTGGCGTTAATGTCAATCCCCAGATTCAAGCTCTGAAGAACGGTGTTGATATCGTGGTCGCCTGTCCGGGACGTTTACTTGACCATATCGGTCAGGGAACCGTTGACCTCTCCCACCTGGAAGTGCTGGTGCTGGATGAGGCGGATCAGATGTTCGACATGGGGTTCCTCCCCGATATCAGAAAGATACTGGCAAAGATTCCGGCCAAACGGCAAACCCTGCTCTTTTCGGCCACCATGCCCCCCGATATCAACAAGCTGGCCCAGGAGATTCTCAAAGATCCGGCCACGGTGAAGGTCGGCAATACGGCACCGCCGGTAACCGTCTCCCACGCCCTCTATCCGGTGGAACAGCACCTGAAGACCCCCCTGCTGCTGGAACTGCTCAAGCATACGGACACCGAATCGGTCCTGATCTTCACCCGCACCAAACATCGGGCCAAGCGGCTCGGGGAACAGCTGGAAAAGGCGGGCTACAAAGCGGCCTCACTGCAGGGAAATCTATCCCAGAACCGCCGTCAGGCGGCCCTTGACGGCTTCCGTGACGGCACGTTCCAGATTCTGGTGGCCACCGACATCGCCGCACGGGGCATCGACGTCTCCCTGATCTCCCACGTTATCAATTATGATATCCCGGACACCCCGGAAGCCTACGTTCACCGTATCGGCCGTACCGGCCGGGCGGCAAAAAGTGGCGACGCCTTCACCATGGTCTGCCAGGAAGATGCCCTCATGGTACGGACCATCGAGAAAAAGCTGGGAGCCTCGCTGGAACGGCGCACGGTGACCGGCTTTGATTACTCCATTCCCGCACCACGGAAAGACGAAGAGTTCGCCCGCCCCCCCCGCGAACCACGGCCACAACGCAAAACGCCCGCCCCAAAGAAGGGGCAGGCGGCTTCCATCAATCCGTTCAAAGCGGATCACCCCGGCACCAAACCGTCCGGCCCTCCCCGGCAGGGACGCCCCGGCACCGGCGGCGCACCAAAGGCAACGTTCAACAGTTCACGACGGGGAAAATAGAGGGAAAATGATGCCATCGCACGTAGGGGCGACCCCATGTGGTCGCCCTGGTGCAAATGGCACACACGTCCATCAAAACAAAAACAGGTCCGGCTTGTAGGTTGGGCAAAGCGAAGCGTGCCCAACGATTTCAGCACCATACCCGTACCCACGATCGAAAAATGACGGCCGGGAAAGAGCGACCGGGGTAAGGGCGACCACGTGGGGTCGCCCCTACGACACGTCAACCCGCTCAACCCGATGCCCCGCAGCTTCTAACTCAGCTACCACCAACTCCGCCAAGCCGGGTAATTTACCCGCCAACAGCGATGATAATTCCACCCCGGCTTCGTAGGAACGGGGAATGATACCGAACAGGGTAACCCGCTCCGGGCAGCGATCCCTGAAATCGGTCAGGGTCAATACCTCCTGAATGCCAATCTGGTGGGGAGACATCTTGACCGGCAGCCGCCCCAACATGAACTCCTCCTTCTCGTAGCGAAAGATCTCCCCCGCTTCGCCGGCGGCATCGATGATATCCACGATATAAACCCGGTCCGCCTCCTCAAGCTTATGGGTCACCATGATCCCCAGAGTACCACCGTCATACAGTTCAACGTCACCGCCAAACCGGTAGTGCTGTTGCAGATAATTGACAAAATGGACACCAAACCCCTCGTCGGTGAGCAGTAGATTGCCTGCCCCGAAAATCAATGTTTTCATCTACATCACCTTGACTTTCGTGATTTCTTTGCCGTCCGGGTCGATGGTATGAACCGCACAGGCGATACAGGGGTCAAAGGAGTGGATGGTACGGAGCACCTCCAGCGGCTTATCCTCCTGGGCCACCGGGTTACCGATCAGAGATGCTTCGTAGGGGCCCAGTGCCCCCTTCTCGTCACGGGGTGAGGCGTTCCAGGTGGAGGGGACCACCGCCTGATAGTTCTTGATCTTTTTATCCTTGATGACAATCCAGTGGGACAGAGTACCACGGGGAGCCTCATGGAAGCCGACGCCACGGTATTCACCGGCCGGCATTTCGGTGTGGTTGGCGTAGGTTTTATCCCCCTTACCGATATTTTCCGTCAGCTTATCCAGGTATTCCAGAGAGTAGTCCGCCATGATATGGGCCCGGATGGCCCGTGCCCCCAAACGCCCCATGGTTGAATGGAGATCATTGACACCGATACCGATTTTGGCACAGCTGCTGTCTACCAGCTTGACAACCTTCTGATTCCCCCCGGCGTAGGCGGCAAAGAGCTGGGCCGGTGGGCCGACCTGTACCGCCTTACCATCGAGACGGGGTGCCTTGCACCAGGAATACTTGCCGTTGTCCTCAAAATCGGTGTAATGGGGCTTGGTTTCCCCCTCCCAGGGGTGACGACTGCCGCTCCCCTCGTACCAGGCGTGGGCCACATTTTCGGTAATGCTGTTGATCAGCCCCTGATCCTGATGGTTGGTGATGAGCTTTGCCCCCTTGATGTTGCCGTTGCTGATGATGGCACCCGGCAGGGCAAAAGAGCTGTTTTTGGTATCTTCCGGCATCTCCGGCACCGCCAGATAGTTCACCACCCCTTTACCGTAATGGAACCACTCCTTATAGGCGGAGGCGATGGCGATCATATCGGGGTAATAAACCTTCTGGACGAAATCACGGGTCTCTTCCATGAGTGCCCGCAGGGCAGCCAGTTTTTCCATGTTAATGGTTGCCAGATTATCCATGTTGATGGCGGTGGCCACCCCCCCCACACAGAGGTTCTGGATATGGGGATTTTTACCCCCCAGAATGGCTCCCACCTGGGCCGCCTTCCGCTGGTAATCCAACGCCTTCAGATAATGGGCAACGGCCATCAGGTTGGCTTCCGGCGGCAGTTTCATGGCCGGATGTCCCCAATAACCGGAGGAAAAGATACCGAGACGACCGGTTTCAACGAAGGATTTCAGCTTGGTCTGCACCGCCCTGAACTCGGTTTCGCTGTTGCCGGTCCAGTCGGAAATACTCTGGGCCAACTGGGCGGTTTTTTTCGGATCGGCCCGCAGGGCGGAGACCACATCCACCCAGTCCAGGGCCGACAGATGGTAGAAATGGACGATATGATCCTGCACCGAATGCTGGGCCATGATCATATTGCGGATGTACTGGGCATTGAGCGGCACTTCCACGTTGAGGGCATGCTCCACGGAACGGATCGATGAAATGGCATGGACCGTGGTGCAGACGCCGCAGAAACGCTGGGCATAGATCCAGGCATCCTGGGGGGGACGCCCCTGGAGGATGGTTTCAATACCGCGCCACATCTGGGCAGATGACCAGGCATTACTGACGGCACCCCCCTTTACTTCAACATCGATTCTCAGGTGACCTTCGATGCGGGTGATCGGGTCAAGGGTTATACGGGACATTATGATACCTCCGGTAGATAATTTTTTAATTCGAATTACTGCTGATGTACAACCCGCCCCGCTCCGTCCTGTTGTTTGCGGGCATGAAGCTTGGGAAGTACGGGCAGAATTTTAACGAGTACCTGGTAGCCGAGAATCTCAAAGGCCACGATACCGACCGTAATCAGCAGCTCGGCCAGGGCCGGAAAATAGTGCCACCCCTTGCCCGGATTGAAGCCGATCAGATAGACGTTGAAGCGGTACAACGCCCCACCGAGCACAATCAGTGCCGCCGAAACGAAGAGCCAGCGGATTGATTCCCGTTTTTTACCGCTGAACATCAACAGTGAACCACCGGCGACCAGGCAGAATTCCAGCAGAAAGAAGCAGGAGTAAAAATCAAGGGAGAGTGCCGTGGCCAGCTGTCCCCGCCAGAGAAGATCACCGATGACCACCGTCAGCCAGATGGCGGTCAACCAGGGGATAATGCGCGCCATGCCGGACAGCTCCTTGGTTTCAAAGGGGCGTTTGAAGGCGTAGCAGGAGATAACCGACTCCAAAATAGCGATGGAGTAGCCGATAAACATGCAGTTAATGAGAAACAGTAGCGGCAGAAAGCCGGTGTGCCAGAGCGGGTGCAGTTTGGTCGAAGCTATCAGCAGCAGCGATCCCAGGGACGACTGGTGCATGGTCGGCAGGGTAATACCGAGAACAATGACAAAAATCAGCACCTTGTCGAGGCGGGGTTTCAGCCAGGCTCCCAGATCTTTCACCGCATCGAGCCGTTCATCCATCCGTTCCGGCCGTTTGATGCCGGTATAGTGATGCAGGCGGTCCATAAACAGTTGCAGGGTGTGCCATTCGGTCTTTTCCAGGGTCGTCAATACCGCCGGAAGAAACTCCAGCAGCAGCACCGTGGTATAGGCCATAACGCAGAGGGCCACCTCGAACATGGCCGAGTTGGCCTGCCATTTTGAGGGGATGAAAAAGTTATAGGCATTCCAGGGACGTCCCACGTCAACCATGACCGAAAACCCGGCCAGGCCATAACCGAACATACTGGTGAGTACGGCGGAACGGATCATCGGGTGGTAATGCATCCGGTTTCTGATGTAGATCAGAATCGCCATGGCGTAGCCGCCGCAGGCGATGGCCGTACCGGTGGCCACGTCATAGGTAATCCAGATTCCCCACGGGTAGCCGTCACTCATGTTGGAAACCGCACCGATCCCCTTGATGAAACGGACGGCAATCAGGGCAAAACCGATCAGGGTCAGGGTCAGCAGCACCAGAAAGGAGGGGGTAATTATTTTGGCGTCATGCCGTTGATAGTCATCATGGCTCATGGTGAGACTCCCCCTTGCCTGCGGCATCGGCATCCGTGCGGTTGTTCACTTCCTGCTGCCCCTTCATGTTCTTGATGGCGATGAAACAGAGGGTACCGTAGAGGGCCACCGGCGCGATGAATCCCTTATAGATGGTATGCTGAATTTTTTCGGAAAACTCGGCCGGAGCTTCGTTTTTCAGAATGGGGAGCCCCAGATCATTGAATTTCATGGCCGACAGATAGAGGTGATTGGTCCCCCCTACTTCGTGTTCCCCGTAGATTTTATCCTGATAGAGCCCCGGATTTTCCTTGAGCCGCTTCGTGGCCTCACTCAGCAGATCCTTCCGTTTGCCGAAGGTTATGGCCCCCACCGGGCAACTTTCGGCACAGGCGGTGATCCCCTTATTGACCATATTGGTATTCTTGCACATATCGCACTTAACGATCTGGGGAAGGGCTTTATCCCACTGGAATTTCGGGATATTGAAGGCACAGGCGATCTGGCAGTAGCGACAGCCGATGCAGGCGTTTTTGTTGTAGTCAACGATACCGGTCAAGGCATCGCGGGTCATGGCACTGACCGGACAGACCGACACGCAGGACGGTTTCTGGCAATGCATGCAGGAATACTTGACGTAGGACCACTTTTTCGGCGACTCCTTAAACAGTTTGATCAGGGTACGGGTACTGCCGGAGAGATCGGACGGGGCATCCCAGAGCCCGTCAGTATCAAACGCCGCCCGCTCGTAGGCAAGACTGCCGTAATCGCTGTTGACCCGCTTGCAGGCAGACATACAGCTCTTGCACCCGACACATTTGGTGGCATCGTAGAGCATTCCAACCGTATCGTTATTCACCTCGTGGTTTTCGGATGCCCGTGCCATTCCCCGCCCCGCCAGCAGCGCGGCACCGGTGGCCCCCATCAGCTTGAAAAACTGACGTCTACTCGGCTGAGCCATGGTCATCCCCCTTGCCCGGGCCATCGGGCAGTTTGCGGGCCATCATGGCGCCGGCACCGATGGCGGCACCGGCCGCCAGCCCCATAACTCCGGTGGTCAGCGGAGCCGGCCCCTTGCCCCCCTTATCCTTGAGATCAACCGGTGCATAGCTGTCGAAGGGGGTCGGTTCATGGATCTGCACCTTGTCGGCAATGGCGGTTTTAAAGAGCAGTTCCGGCTCCGTACAGCCGATACAGGGGTGACCGATACCGACCGGCCAGGCCACACCGTCATTGAAACGGACCACCGAACAGTTGGCATAGGTGGCAGGCCCCTTACAGCCCAGTTTATAGAGACAGTACCCTTCGGCATGGGTGGAAGCACCAAAAGCGGTGGCAAAACGCCCCGCATCGAAATGGGCACGCCGTTCACAATGTTCATGTATTTTACGGCCATAGGCAAACAACGGGCGACCAAGTTTGTCAAGGGCGGGAAGTTTGTTGAACATCACATAATGGAGGACCGTGGAGAGGAAATTGTACGGATTGGGTGGACAGCCCGGAATATTGATAATCGGCTTGTCCTTGATGATATCCCGCACCCCCACCGCACCGGTCGGATTGGGTCCCACCGAGGGGAGTCCCCCGTAGCTGGCGCAGGTGCCGACGGCAATAATGGCAGCGGCCCCCTCGGCCACCGTACGGAGTGATTCCAGGGATGTTTTTCCCCCCACCTTACAGTAAATGCCGTTATCCTTGGTCGGAATTGCCCCTTCAACCACCAGAATATACTTCCCCTTGTTGGCATGCATAGAGTCATGAAGCGACTTCTCCGCCTGATGCCCCGAACCGGCCATGAGGGTTTCGTGGTAATCGAGGGAAATCATGTCCAGTATGAGGGTACCCAGGGCCGGATGGGATGAACGGAGCAGGGATTCGGAACAACCGGTACACTCCTGAAAATGGAGCCAGATGACCGTCGGCCTGCTATCTTTCTTTTCCGCCGCCGCAGCGACGGTGCTGACCATGCTTGCCGGTAACCCGAGCATGGCCGAAACGGTGAGACATGTTTTAATAAAATCCCGTCGACTCACATCGGGAAAAAACGATCCTTTACCCATAAATCCTCCACACTGCCGATTTAGCTGCCTGTTAATTGCCATTCCGTATACGGCAACAGACGTGCCAACTTTTTCATGAAGGAAATTTTGGGGTAAGATGCTGAATTATAGATAAAGTCACCACTGCGGAATGAGCGCGTGATGGCCAGATTGAAACAGTGATTGATTCTTTTTGACCGACGATGTATCATTTTGTCCATCAAATACGAATCGTAGGGGCACCCCCATGTGGGTGCCCGCCTGTCCGGGTGCCTGAATCCCTTGTGCGACACGAAACATTGTGTACACGGCGGACGCCAGGGCGACCACGTGGGGTCGCCCCTACGGCACGGAACGGCACATGAACATAAAGGGACAGGCGGATGCATCCACCATTGGAGGAACATATGGCAACCATATTCATCTGTGACGACGAAGAGGAGATTCTCCGTTTTCTGGATAAAATGCTCCGGGCAAACGGGTACGTGGTGGAAACCTTTTCCCATGGTGCCTCCCTGCTGGCACGACTCGGAAATGCCCCGGCCATGCCGTGCGACGTAATCCTTCAGGATGTGCGGATGCCCGACATTGACGGGCTGCAGATTCTTGAACGCTCTTGCCGCCTGTTCCCCGACCTTCCGGTGATCATCATGACCGCCCATGGCACCATTGACGATGCCATTAGTGCCATCAGACAGGGGGCCTATGACTACATTACCAAACCGTTTCCAAAGGAAAAACTCCTCGGCATGCTGAAACAGCTCCTTGACCACCGCCGACTGGCCGATGAAAACCGGATACTCCGGGAGGAGTTACAACGGGGTCCGGTGGGAAGTGATTCCATCATCTTCCGAAGTGCGGTATTTCGTGAGGTCTACGACCTGACCCTGCGGGTTGCTGAAAGTGATGCCAACATTCTCATCATGGGGGAGTCGGGCACCGGCAAGGAGCTGATCGCCTCGGCCCTGCACCGGAACAGTCCCCGCCGGGACAAACCTTTCGTCTCCCTGAACTGTGCTTCCCTGTCTGATACCCTGCTGGAAAGCCAACTGTTCGGCCATATCCGGGGCGCCTTCACCGGGGCGGTCATGAACCAGAAGGGGCTCCTTGAATCCGCCGACGACGGCACCCTGTTTCTCGATGAGATCGGCGATGTAAGCCCGGCAATCCAGGCCAAACTGCTCCGGGTAATTCAGGAGAAGGATTTCATCGTGCTCGGCTCCACCCGCACCAAAAAAGTGGATGTCCGCTTTGTCGCCGCCACCAACAAGGACCTGCTCACCGAAGTGCGGGAGGGACGTTTCCGGGAGGATCTCTATTATCGGCTCAACGTCATCTCCATCACCCTCCCCTCCCTGCGGGAACGGCGGGATGACATCGAACCGCTGGCCCGGCATTTCCTGAAAGCATCGACCAAACGGATGAAGAAAGAGGTGTTCACCATTGATGACGCCGCTCTCCAGGCCCTCATCCGGTACGACTGGCCCGGCAACGTGCGGGAACTGGAAAATGTCATGGAACGTGCGGTAATTCTGGCCCGTGGCACCACCATCGGCATTGACCTGCTCCCCCTGAACAGTCGGCGGGAAGCGTCAATCCCCGTTGCACCAGCCACACCGCTGATACCCCTTGATGAAATCGAACGGCAGCATATCGGGCTGATTCTCAAGGAGACCGGCTTCCACAAAAGCCGGGCCGCCGACATACTCGGCATCTCCCGCAAGACCCTTGACCGAAAAATAGCCGAATACCATCTGTCCGGGCGGGATACCCCATGAGAGTATCTTCCTTCCGTTACTCCATCCGAATGAAGTTGATCGCCGCAACCCTGACCCCCCTGGTGACGGCGGTGGTGCTGTTCTGGATCATCGGTGCCTCGACCCTCTACGTCGGCATGCCGGACGTTCTCCACATCCACCAGCGTTCCCGAATCCATCTGATATTCTCGGCCATTCTGCTCTTGGTCACCCTGATCGGCGTCATCCTCTCCACCTGGCTCGGCACCAGCCTCTCCCGCCCCATCAAGGCGGTGGAGGAGGCGGCCCGACTGCTGGCCTTGGGGGAACATATACCGGACATCGTGGTGGGGGGGCATGACGAGATTTCCGTCATGGCGGAAGAGTTTAACATCATGAAGCACCGCCTCATCGAGCGGGAGGACGAAATACTGCTGTTGAACCGGACCCTGGAGGAGAAGGTGGCGGAACGTTCCGCCCAACTGGAAGAGAAAAATCAGTGGGTATTGTTGGCCCAGCAGGAGCTGGCCCGGGCTGAACGGCTGGTCGGCATCGGCATCCTCGCTTCCGGGGTGGCCCACGAGATCAATAACCCGCTGGCCATTATCCGGGGTAATGCCGAACTGCTGGAAATGTCCCCCCACCTTGAAGAATCAAACCGCTCCGAGGTGGATACCATTATCCGGCAGGTCGGGAGGGTGGAGCGGATCGTTTCCAATCTGCTCACCTTTGCCCGCACCAGAAAAAAAACCATCCGCCCGTTTGGCATAGTGCCCCTGCTCAACGAAATTGTGGACCAGATCGGCCACCAGATTCCTCTGGAGCCATATTGCATTGAACGCCGTTTTGCCGGGGAGGAACAATGGACTCTGGAAGGAGATGAGGATCAGTTTCGTCAGGTATTTACCAACCTCATGATCAACGCCTTGCAGGCCATGGATTTGGGGGGAGTGCTGACCATCTGTGTGGAGCGGGACACAAAAGAAGAAAACTGCCTGGTGACCATCAGTGACAGCGGACCCGGCATTGCGGAAGAGAACCGACACCGGCTGTTCACGCCGTTTTTCACCACCAAGGCGAAAGGGACCGGCCTGGGCTTGGCCGTATCCTATGGCATCGTTACGGACCACGGAGGAACTATCACGGTGACTAACAATATCAGCCAGGGGGCCTCTTTTGTGGTGGAGATTCCGCTCCGGCAGCTCTCCGGAGGCGAGGTCTGACATGGTACGGGCAGCTCAACGATCAGTGGTCACCATGCCGAAGAGGGAAAAGCCCTATCCGACCATTCTGTCCTTTCTGACGGACCGTTTTCCGGCCATCCCACCGGACATCTGGCTGCTGCGCATCGCCGGGGGAGCGGTTCGCGACGAGCATGACCGGCAGATTACCCTGGAAAGCAGCTATGCCCCCCAGCAGCGGCTCTTCTACTATCGGGAGGTTGCAGAGGAGCCGGCCATCCCCTTCTCCGAAGAGATTATCTACCGGGATGACGAGCTTCTGGTGGCCTGCAAACCCCACTTCCTGCCGGTTACTCCCGGAGGTAAATACGTGGGTGAATGCCTGCTCAACCGGTTGCGGGAGAGTACCGGTGTTACTGATCTGGTGCCGTTGCACCGCATAGACCGTGAGACCGCCGGCCTGGTACTCTTTTCGGTGAACCGAAAAACCAGGGGGGTCTATGGCACCCTCTTCATGAATGGCAACATTGAAAAGCAGTACGAAGCGGTGGCACGCTGCCATCAACTGCCGGACCGGAATAGTTGGGAGATTGAAAACAGAATTGTGCGGGGGGAACCGTGGTTTTTAATGAAGACAGAACCGGGAGTAAGCAACGCCCGGTCAACTATTCTGTTTAAGGAACTGCGAGACGGGTTGGGGCTGTTTCATCTCTATCCCCACACCGGCAAGACCCACCAGTTGCGGCTGCACATGGGGGAACTCGGTTACGGCATTCTGCACGATCGCTATTATCCGGTATTGCAAGCGGAACGGGACGATGACTTCTCCACACCGCTCCAGCTTCTGGCACAATCGGTCCGTTTTATGGACCCGGTCACCGGTCAGAAGAGGGAATTTGTTTCCGGTCGCACCCTGTGCCACAGCCCCAGTGTCACCCCCTGCGGAACCGGCAGCGGCTGACATCAATCGGGGCAAAGCCAAGCCGCCCTTGGCATCGCTGACTACTCAGGTAACCAGAATTTTGTTCTTAATTACCAATATCTCAAAGGCAAGGGACGCCTTGTAGACAAGATTTTCGAGCTCTTTCACACGTTTTTCGAGCATATTTTTATCCGCGTACACGATCACGAGCGCGACAACCCTGTTTTTCATACTGAGGGGCATAATGAGGTATGACTGATCCGGCGTACTCTGGAGAGCTTCAACCAAGGGGCGGTTACCGACTGCTGCCGAGATTGGCCCCAAATGAAAGTGCGCTTTCGTGATAACGTCGAGCAGTTCGGGAGATTCTTTCTGGGGGATCAGTACCGTATTAAAATGTACGATGTTTTTTTGCTGATACGCAGCTTTCCATCCCACGACTTCCGTTCCGCGCAGAATCATGATGGCCCCGCACGAAAACTCCAGCCCCAGATATTTGATAAATACATCAGCTACATCATTACGGTTTTGCGCAGCAACAAAATCGAGCGAAAGCTGATCAATACTGTAACGGGCAATTACCGGTTGCTCCTCCGGCGGATCAACCCAAGTGGCAAATCCTTCAAACTGTTTTGAAAAATCAAATCCAAGCAATTCGCCCGCACCGAGCGTAGACGCTTTCTCCTCAGTTTGCTGCAACGAACTCGTCTGCACCACGGCAGAAGGCGTGTTATGAGCTTTGGGCGGAGCGGCTTTGGAACCGGCTCCCCAGAACAGCTGTCCGGAAACCCGCACATACCGGGAATCCCGTTTTACCCCATAATACCGCTCCAACGCATATGAAACGAGCATATCGGGAGCGATATGGGGCATAATCATCAAACCGGTCGCAAATGCCAGCTCATCTATTGCCTTAAGATTCGACGGGTCAGCCATGGCCACGCAAATACGCCTGTTAACGGCGTTAAACGGGATGATCCGATATTTTTCCGCAAGACCTGCGGGAATATGTTTGATCACATCGGGAGCAATGGTGAGCAGTTGCCGTTTGTCAACACAGGGCACTCCCAGCTTGCTCCCCAAAGTATTCGACAGAGCTTCATCATCTATATACCCAAGTTCAATCAGGCAACTGCCCAGCTTGGCACCGATAATAATCTGTAACTTGAGAGCTTCATCAAGCTGCTGAGCAGTTATTAATTGATCTTTTAACAACATCTGTCCGAGCTTGAAAGACATAGCCATCTCACACTGTATCTGAATTTAAGCGAATATGATTACCCGTAAAGAGAGATCAAAGTACCGGCTTATACGTAAGGCTCACAAGGCCACTTTCCAGTTCATAATAGCCACCCACAACCCGTAACATACCGCTTTCAATGGCATCGGTAAGCAGCGGACTTGATTTTTTGATTTTTTCTGCCACCATACGGGCGTTACCCTTCACCGACGAGCAGAGGAGATCACAGCTGTGGGACACCTGCCCCTTGGCCTTCGCCTTTTCAACGGCCGGTTTAATCGCCTCAATAACAGAGCTGAGTTTTCCACTAACCTCCCCCCCCTTGAGGGTTGCGTCAACGGCTCCGCACCGTTCATGGCCAAGCACCATGATTAACTGAACGCCAAGGTGCTCCACGGCATACTCCATACTGCCAATGGCGATATCATCAACAACATTTCCGGCACTTCGAATCACAAAGAGATCGCCGAGCCCTTCATCAAAGAGGATTTCCGGCGGAACCCGGGAGTCGGAGCAGCCGACGATGATAGCATAGGGGTGTTGCCCCTTGGCCACTTCGGCACGTCGCTGGGCGGTACGGTGAGCGGCCGAATTTTTACCCGCCACATAGCGCCGATTACCTTCCATAAGGCGTCGAACCGCCTCCTCCCCATCCAGAGCGGCACCACCATGGGCAGCAGCGGGAGCCCCGTGAGCGGCACCATGGGCAGCCTTCTTTTTACGGGCGGCTTTCTTCTTTGGTGTCGCTTCGTGCCCATCACCGATTATCCGCTTGATGGTATCTTCGGTATCGAGCTGGTCAATCTCATGCTTGGCTGCAGAAGAGGATTTTTTCCCCCCTTTTTTGCCCTTTTTAGTACTCTGAGGTTGATCATGCTCCGCAGGAGCCGCCGGTGGTTCCGCAGTCACCCCCGCTGCCTCACGCTCCTTGGCCGGCTCTTTGGCAGCTTCATTTGCAGCTGCTGACACCCCTGTCAGCATCATACAGACAGAACCTATGACGAGATACTTGAGAACATTCACCGTTGCCACCCTCCGCACAACTCTATTTTAATTTCATCAGAAACGATACACCGGAACACTCACGGCATCTTTTTAAATTTCAGGGAGGCCGAGTTCATACAGTAACGGAGTCCGGTTGGCCGGGGGCCATCAGTGAAAACGTGGCCCAGATGGGCATCGCACGTAGCACATACCACTTCGATACGCCGGGAATAAAAGCTGTCATCCTCAACAGTTGCGATACGTTCCGGTGCTATGGGCTGCCAAAAACTGGGCCATCCGCTGCCGGAATCATATTTCTGCCCGGAATGGTACAGCTCGTTACCACAGCAGACACAGAGATACACTCCCTCCGCATGGTTATCCCACGTCTCACCGGAAAAGGCCGGTTCTGTACCCTGCTCCCGCGTCACACAATATTGAAGCGGTGTCAGGAGGGCACGCCACTCCTGCTCTGTCCGTACCACTTTTCCGCTCACCTGTTCCTCCCGGAGCACCGCCCACCGCCCCCCATACCGCTCACGGATGGGCAATCAATGAATTCCTGATCACCCCAAGAGTCTGCTGAGCAATATCCTCAAGATAGGGCATAAGCTGACGGATGGTTTCCATATCATTGTTTTTTGCAGAGGTCTCAATGTCCGCACTCACGGAACCCAGGGCCTGTGCGCAGAGATTGGCGGCACACCCCTTTACGGTATGAGCCTGCATACGGATTGACTTCAGGTCGTCATTGGCAACAAGGTCGGCAAGTACCGTAATACTTTCCGGAAGCTCCTGAAAAGCAAATTCCAGTATGCTGGTAGCAAACTCCCTGTCCCCATCAAAATGCTCTAACAGTTCGTCATAATCAAACAACGCTGACGTATCTGACAGGGCAGCTTCGGCTTCCCGCTGTTCTTTATGTAATAAAACCATTTCCAACGCCTCCACCAACTTTTCTTTACGTATCGGCTTAGTCAAATAACCATCCATTCCGGCGGCAAGACAAAGCTCACGATCCCCCTTCATGGCGTTGGCCGTCATTGCTATAATTGGTACCTTCGGATTTTGAACCCGGGAAGTTACGTCACGAATTGCCGCAGTTGCCTGAAAACCATCCATTTCCGGCATCATACAATCCATGAGCACAAGATCATAATTAATTAACTGGAGAGCCCGCACCGCCTCAAGTCCATTGGCCACTACATCGACCTTATAACCAAGCCGGTTCAGCACATTCTGGGCGACCTTCTGATTAATGATATTATCCTCCGCCAACAGAATACGCAGATCCCGTTTCGGCGATTCACACACATCAAGCCGGGTAACCATGCCGGAAGCAACAACTGCATCACCATCCGCTTTACCAAGAACCAGCCCCAGACACTCGTGCAACTGGGATTGACGCACCGGTTTTGCCAGATAACCGGAAAATCCGATCTCTTCGAGAATGGCAATATCACTGCGCTGCCCAAGGGACGTCACCATCACCAACAGCGTGGAGCGAATCAGTGGATCGGCCTTGATGCGACGTCCCAGTTCCATGCCATCCATCTCAGGCAACTCCTGGCTTAACAATGCAATCCGAAAGGGTTCACCCTGCTCCACCGCCTCATGCAACAGTAACAATCCGGTGGCACCATCACCCGCCGTTTCATACCTGCACCCCCAGTTACTGAGCAAGGTAATCATTAACATACGACTACTGGCGTTGTCATCCACCACCAGCACTTTGGTACCGGAAATATCAGCCACAGTGGCTGTTTCAACCGGAAGCGGCTCTCCGATCCGCTTTTCAAAACGGGCGGTAAACCAGAACGTAGAGCCCTTCCCTTCGTCACTGACAATCCCGATTGTCCCCCCCATCAACTCGGTCAACTGCCGACATATTGACAATCCCAATCCGGTGCCGCCATATTTGCGGGTCGTTGAACCGTCCGCCTGGGTAAAGGGGCTGAAAATAGCCGTCTGCCGTGCCTGAGAGATGCCGATTCCGGTATCTTTCACCTCAAAACGGACGACCACACCGGTATCTTCTTCACTATCAACCATTGCAGAAATGACCACTTCACCTTCATGGGTAAACTTGATGGAGTTCCCCACAAGGTTGGTAATAATCTGCCGCAAGCGTCCCGGATCCCCCATAAGATGCTGTGGCACAGCAGGATCGATACGACAAATGAGCTGCAATCCGGCATCAACTGCCCGCATGGACAACATCTCAACCGTATCTTCCACCGCAGTTCTCACGTCAAAATCAAGGTACTCAAGCTCCAGTTTGCCCGCTTCAATCTTGGAGAAATCAAGAATGTCATTAATAAGCCCCAAGAGTGACTCACCACTATTTTGAATAATGCCGGCAAATTGACGCTGTTCAGCATTTAACCCGGTATCAAGCAACAGACCTGTCATGCCTATCACGCCATTTAACGGCGTACGGATTTCGTGGCTCATGGTCGCCAGGAACTGACTCTTTGCCGCAGTTGCCTCCTTGGCGGTAACAAGGGCAGACTCAAGTTGGAGATTCTTTAGTTCCAACTCATCGGAGAAAGCAATCAGCTTTGCCTCGGACTTTAAAATATCCGCCACAAACTGCTGCCTCTGGAGGAGGTTTTTAACCCGTAAATTCAGTTCCAGCGGATCATAAGGTTTTGTAATAAAATCTTCCGCACCAAGGGCCAGGGTACGAATAGCTGCCTTCTTGTTACCAGAGGCAACAATAACCGGAATATGCTGATATTCGGCTGAGAGCTGAAGCTGTGCCAGCATCTCTGCACCGTCCATAACCGGCATTTCCAGATCCAGTAAAATCATGTTGACATCAGGATGGAGAGCCAACTGCTGCAACCCCTCCTCGCCGTTTGCCGCCAGGATATAATGCTCAAAGAAATCCGTCAGCAAAATCCGCAACATCTCACGGCTCATCTGCTCATCATCAACAATTAGTACCTTGGTTGTTTTCATACCGTTATTCCCACCTACAAAGTGATGAAAGCATTTTGTCCGAACGGCAATAGCAACCGTTTTTGCACAAAACGGTAAAAGGATACCCGGTCTCTGGACATCCTTTTACCGTTTCTTCTTACCCTTCAGTCTTTTGGATACCCTGTAAACTCAACGGGATCACTTAATCCCTTTGGCGTTAAGGAACACCCCGTACTTTTTGTCTTCAACCTTGATATGCCCCATCAGCCACTCTTTGAGAAAGCTCAAAATCCCCATCGAAAGAACCGCACCGGAAGCGGACTCTTGAAATTTCTTTTGAATTTCAATGACTTTTTTAACAAACTCGGCATGAATAGCCTTATGCTTCACCAAATCGGGGTAGCCATTCAGCTGGAGCATCTGCTCCTCTTCCTTAAAATGGGTAGCGGTATAAGTAATGAGGGATTGCAAAATATTTCCGAGACTGGCATTGGCCTGTCCAGCTTTCATCGAGTCGTGCAGCTGATTTATGAGTTCAACCAGCTTTTTATGCTGGTCATCGGATTTTTTAACATTGACATTAAACACCGGACTCCATTCAATGAGTGGCATGGCATTCTCCTTTGAAACTGGATAGTTGGAATCAAACTGCACACTGAGGCATCAAAGGGACAACTATAGTGCAACTCTCAAGCTATTTTCAAGCATTATATCATATTTATTATGTAAATATCACCAAGCGGTAGCAACCAGCCACCATTCTTCGTATGGTCAACAATTTATATTGACAAAACACTGTAATTAATTAACTATTGATATTATATTAATATTTGGTAATTATATATTCGAAAGGGGGGCTCCAGTGAAGAAGTTCAACCAAAGTGCAGGTTTTACCTTGATCGAATTATTGATTGTTGTGGCAATTATTGGCATCTTGGCATCCATTGCCATTCCGCAATTTTCGGCATACCGCGCCAGAGGGTATAATACGGCAGCCCTGTCTGACCTCAAAAACATCAGGTCATCCATAGAGGGTTTTTTCGTCGATAACAATTATTACCCACAATAATTTTTTTTCATACAAGCACTGCCCCCATTAATCGAGGCGGTTCTGTCAGACTTTCTTTTTCTGTTATGGCAGTTTATCCTTGTGCATGAAAAGCGGTATTGAAATACCCGGCAAAATAGGTTATACAGTCCTTTCGCACGGAGAGGTGTCCGAGTGGTCGATGGTGCCTGACTCGAAATCAGGTGTACGGCAACGTACCTAGGGTTCGAATCCCTACCTCTCCGCCACTACATGTAACTAGTTAGTAATACTAGTGTAATAGGCAAGTGCTTTTAAGTGAGACCTCAAATGAGACCTTCTAAGCACAAGCCTATTGTTGTTTCATATCATCTATTCACACGTAAAGGCACCTATTATTATAGGTCCAATGTACCTGTTGACCTCCTGCAACACTTCCCCACTGTTAGTCGCCACAGTAATCTGAATCGATTAGGGGAGAATTTTTTCACAATAAGTTGACAAGAACGAATCTATTGCCGGATTATCTGGACCTTCTCAAGAGGTCCTTTTTTTGTTTCTGAAATAAAGCAGGCGGAGAGTTCGCCAAAACTCTCCGCCCTGTTACAACCGGGGGC
>CAIRBT010000062.1 GCA_903876875.1 uncultured Geobacteraceae bacterium | reverse complement strand
TGGTGCCGAAGACTGGACTCGAACCAGCACACCCTTGCGAGCACAAGAACCTGAATCTTGCGTGTCTACCAATTCCACCACTTCGGCAAGTGAGCTGTCTTTTTATCATTCAAATTTTCAAATTGCAAGCATAAAAAGACATATCAGCCTAAAAAAACCTAAAAACTTGACAAACAATATGTGTGGTGATACGTAAAGGGCTCATATTTCAGATTTCACTCGGAGGAATTATCATGGAACGTACCTTTGCAATCATCAAGCCGGATGCTGTTGAGCGTAAGCTTGCCGGGCAGATTCTGGCCAGAATCGAAGAAAAAGGCTTTAACATTGTCGGGATGAAAAAAATTCAGCTTACCAAACAGCAGGCTGAAGGCTTTTACTGTGTTCACAGTGCCCGCCCGTTTTTTAACGACCTTTGCTCTTTTATGTCCCGCAGCCCGGTTATCGTGCTCTGCCTGGAAAAAGAGAATGCCATCGCTGACTGGCGTACCCTGATGGGAGCTACCAATCCGGCAAACGCTGAGCCGGGCACCATCCGTAAGGATTTTGCTGTCAATATCGAAGAAAACTCTTCACACGGTTCCGATGCTCCTGAAACGGCGGCATTTGAAATTCCTTACTTCTTCAGTGCCCTGGAACTGGTATAATACGTTACTGTCGGGAATGAAGTCAGTTGGAAGTACAAAGAAAGGCCCTGCGAATGTGCAGGGCCTTTCTTTGTGTCGTAGCTGTGCAGTGTGATCAACCAAAGTGCTTTTCAAGGGCCGCTACCAGCGCTTCCAGGGTGTGGGTTTCCGGTTCTATGTCCACTTTCAGCCCAAGATCACGGCAGCTTTGGGAGGTGATCGGGCCGATTGAAGCCACCGTTACCCCCTTTAGCATATCCAGCATCATCTCCTCACCAAGCATGGCGGCTAGGTTTTGTACCGTTGAGGAGGAGGTGAAGGTGATGCAATCAACGGAGCGTTTCTCAAGGGCAAAGAGGGTCTCAGGGGGCAGCCGCTCGGGAAATACATTGCGGTAGGCCACCGGACTGTCTACCTGTGCCCCCCTTTGTTGTAAGCCCTGGGGGATAACGTCACGGGCCTTGTCTGCCCGGGGGTAGAGTATCCTGGCATTACGAAGATCAAGACGGGAAAATTCGTCGATGACCCCCTCTGCCTTATAGTCTGTCGGGATTAAATCGGGCTTTATGCCACGGGAACGGATTTCCTCGGCGGTCCGGGGGCCGACGGCACAGATTTTACATCCTGCCAGAGCCCGTGCGTCGAGTCCATGGAAGTCAAGTCGGTCAAAGAAGTATCTCACCCCGTTAACCGAGGTCAGTATTAACCAGTCATAGTTCGCAAGCTCACGAATTGCCAGGTCAAGTAGCTGCCAACTTTCCGGCTTCACAAGGCGGATGGTCGGACATTCCAGCACCGTTGCACCTGCCATGGTCAGCTTGGTGGAAAATTCACCGGACTGTTCGGCGGAGCGGGTGACGATGATCGACGTGTCGCAGAGTACCCGTGTGTCGAACCAGCGGAGCTTTTTCCGCAGGGAGACCACTTCGCCAACAATGGTCACGGCTGGTGGTTTAAAGCTGCTTGTCTCGGCTTGGTCGGCGATGTCGGCCAGGGTGCCCACCAGTACCTGCTGACGCTCGGTGGTCGCCCAGCGAACCAGTGCCACCGGTGTTGCCGGGGAACGGCCATGCTCTATGAGACGGAGCATGTTGTGCCGCAAAGTGGTGATCCCCATGTAGAACACCACGGTGCCGCCACCCAGGGAAAGACGGTTCCAGTCGATGGTGGACTCTTCTTTTCCCTTCCCTTCCTGACCGGTGACAAAGGCCACGGAGGGGGTGACATCCCGGTGGGTCAGGGGGATACCGGCGTAGGCTGAAGCACCAACAGCGGCGGTAACACCCGGTACGACTTCAAAGGGGATACCGGCGTCGGCAAGTGCCTCGCACTCCTCTCCCCCCCGGCCAAAAACAAACGGGTCACCCCCCTTGAGGCGTACCACAACCTTGCCGGCCAGCCCTTTTTCCACAAGTAGGTTGTTTATTTCTTCCTGCCCCTGGTTGTGACGGCCCCCAACCTTGCCGGCATAGATACGCTCTGCACCTTCCGGGGCATGGGTGAGCAGCTGTTCGTTGGCCAGATAGTCGTAGACCACGACTTCGGCTTTCCGGAGACATTCCACTCCACGCAGCGTAATCAGTGTCGGGTCGCCGGGGCCGGCACCCACCAGATAGACAATGCCACTACTCACCGATGGACCTCTGATATACCTCTTCCAAAATCACTTTGCCACCGTCGGCCAATAACCGGTCAGCCAGCTGGATGCCGAGCTGCTCACATTCGGCTACTGGACCGGAGATCTCACCCCGTACCGATTGCTGACCATCGACGGAGGCGATGAAGCCCACAAGGCGCAGTTCGCCCTCATGTACGGTACCGTGGGCGGCGATGGGCACCTGACATCCCCCTTCGCACCGTTTCAACAGTGCCCGCTCGGCGCGCACCGCATAGCTGGTGTCGGCATGGTTGAAGAAGGCAATGGTTTCGGTGATGACCGGGTCGGCGAGGCGGCACTCGATCCCCAGGGCTCCCTGGCCAATGGCCGGGATGGAGAGGTCGGTGTTCAGATATTCGCCAACGGCATCGGTGAAGCCAAGTCGCTTCAAGCCGGCAGCCGCAAGAATAACGGCATCCAGATTGTCATCGGTCAATTTTTTGATGCGGGTTTCCACGTTGCCACGAATAATGACCATCTGGAGGTCAGGTCGGACTTTCAGGAGCTGTGCCTGGCGACGCAGGGCACTGGTGCCGATGCGGGCACCCTGGGGGAGGTCGGCGAATTTAAGGTTGCGGGAGATGACGGCATCACGGGGGTCTTCCCGTTCGGTGATGCAGTGGAGTCCCAGCCCTTCAGGGAAATCGGTCGGTACATCTTTCATGCTATGGACGGCGATGTCGATTTCATCCCGCAGCATGGCCTCTTCGATCTCTTTGACAAAGAGACCCTTCCCCCCCACCTGGGCCAGGGGAACGTCAAGAATCTTATCGCCGATGGTTTTAATCTTGGTCAGCGTCACTTCCATGCCGGGATAGCGTTTTTCCAGTTCGGATTTTACCCAGTTGGCCTGCCAAAGTGCGAGTTGACTGGCGCGGGTTCCGATACGTAATTGCTGTGGGGGCATACCATTCTCCATTTCTTGTCGTGGGGGTGTTCAGCGATCAGCTGAGAGGGTTATTCTTCCAGTTCCAATTCTTCAGTATCTTTTTGCAGTGCCTCAAGTTCAAAGAGCTGCCGCAGGGCATCCACATAGAGGTCAACCCGTCCCCCCTGGCCGGACTGTTTCAGTGCCGAGGTGGGGGCATGGAGCAGCTTGTTCATGATAGCCATGGTCAGTGCTTCCAGCCGTTTTTCGGCATCGGGAGGCATTCCTTTCCAGGCGGTGATGGTCTTTTCCACTTCTGCCCGTCGGATCTCGTCAAAACGGTTGCGCAGGGCGACAATCGTGGGGGTCACTTCAAGGGTGGAGAGCCATTTATAAAACTGGCCGATCTCCTGGTCGATGATTTCCTCTGCCTTTTCTGCCTCAAGACTCCGCTGGGCCAGGTTGGCCTGAACGATATCCTGTAAATGATCCACGGTGAACAGGTAGGCGTGCTCAACATCGTCAACCCGGGGGTCTATATCGCGGGGTACGGCGATATCAATGAAAAAGATCGGCTTGAAGCGGCGTCGTTTTATGACATCTACGGCATCTTTGGGGCCGATGATGCAGTGGGGGGCTCCGGTCGATGACAGCACGATATCGGCCCGGTGCAGATGGTCAAAGAGCGTTTCAAAGGGAACCGCTTCACCGCCGAATTCATCGGCAAGACGCTCGGCACGCTCAAAGGTACGGTTGGTGACCATTACACCCTTTGCACCACTGTTCAGGAAGTGTTTTGCTGCCAGTTCGCACATTTCCCCGGCACCAATCAACATAACCGTCTTGTCAGAGAGGTCACCGAGGATTTTCTTAGCCAGTTCTACGGCGGCGAAGGCTACGGAAACGGCTGAAGAGGCGATTTTAGTCTCGGTTCTGACCCGTTTGGCAACCGAAAAAGCCTTATGAAGAAATCGGTTGAGGATGATGCCGGAGGATTTGAATTCGGCGGCATAGCCATAGGATGTCTTGATCTGCCCCAGAATCTGGGGCTCTCCCACCACCATGGAATCGAGACTGGAGGCGACCCGGAATACGTGGCGAATGGCCGCTTCGGCGTGGTAGCTGTAGAGGTGTGGTTCCAGTGCTTCAAAGGGGAGATGATGGAATTCTGCCATGAAGCGCTTGATCCGGGCAATGCCGCCGGCAATATCACGGGTGGTGGCGTAAATTTCTACCCGGTTACAGGTGGAAACAATGACCCCCTCAATGATACCCTCAAGTTTGATCAATTCACCGAGTGGTTTTTCGATCTGATTTGGCGAGAATGCTGCCTTTTCACGTATCTCAACGGATGCAGTTTTGTGAGAAAGGCCGACGACAATAATATTCATGGTTGACGATAGTCCCGGTTGTAAGTTGAGTTTACTGGCAGCGTTGTGCTACCAGACGATACTGTGTTTCATGGCCAGGAAAGTGAAAAGCACAACAATGAAACCAATAATTGAGAGCATTGCCGCCCGTTTCCCTCGCCAGCCGATGGTGAGTCGCCCATGGAGCAGGGCGGCGTAGATAATCCAGATGATTAAAGACCAGGTCTGCTTGGGATCCCATATCCAATAACTGCCCACCGCTTTTTCGGACCAGATGGAGCCGGAAATGATAGCTATGGTTAAGAGGGGAAAGCCGATGGTCAGACAGCGATAGCTGATTTCATCCATGGTGTCGAGGGAGGGGAGCTTTTGAAAGAGACCCCCGAAATGTTTCTTCTTTAAAAAGTATCGCTGCATCAGATACATGACCGCCACGCCGGCGGCAATGGTAAAACAGGCATAACTGGCAAAAGCCATCAGGGCGTGAAACCAGAACCAGTTACTTTGTAGCACCGGATGCAGTAGGTGTGTTTTGTCATGGAGTGAGCTGGAAGCCAGCAGCATCATGAGACCGATGGGGGCGATGAATGAACCTAGGGTGGTAACCTTATATTTTCGCTCAAAAATAATGAAGCAACCGATGATTACCAGGCTGAAAAATGACAGAGATTCCTGGGTATTGGTGAGCGGCAGATATTTTAATTTACTGGCAAGGTGGATGGTTGACAGCAGATGGGCGGAGAAACCTGCAGAGAGCAGGCGTGCGGCCCAGCGGGTCAGGGGCACCGAAGTGCGTTGCAGGCAGGCAAGGTATGCTATGGTTGCACAACTGTATAATGCCACCGTCAGAATGAAAAACAGGTGTGTCATGTCAGGGTGTCCTTCTGTTCGGTCTGCCGGCAGAGCAACTGAGTGGCCAGCAACTGTAAAACTTTTCTATTGTAAGTGCTGGGGCTCCCGTTCGTCAACAGCTTTTCTCTCTCATTGGCTAATTGTTCCACCATATCACCGTATTCCTCACCGATAAGCTCACCAATAATGTCGCGAACCTGGGCAGCAAAGGTCGGGCAGCGTCCGCCGGTTGATACGGCAACGCGAAGTTCTTTGCGTGTCAGCAGTGCGGGAAAGGTGCAGTCCCCCCGGGAGGGGTCGTCAGTCATGGCAATCAAGGTGTTGCGACGGCGGGCGGCGTCACCGACTTCCGCATTAACAGCGGCATTGCTGGTGGCGGCAATGACCAGAAAGGCACCGTCAAGATCAGAGGCGTCAAAGTTTTTGACACGGAGCGTGAGGGATGTACGGTTACCCAGTGCGAGGATCCCGGCAGACATTTCCGGTGCAACCACCGTCAGCAAGGCACCGGTGTCCAGCAAGGTAACCAGTTTGCGGTGGGCGACGCTGCCGCCGCCAATGATGACAACCGGTTTACCATACATTGTAATGTTGAGTGAAAGGGTACCCACTGCTCATTGTCTCCGTTTCACCATAGTATCCGCTTTCACCCTCTTTTTCAACGGGTGCCTTTGAATATTATGCATTTGGCCGTTCAAGGAGCGGTGTTTCCCAGATTGGGCTTGATTTTTTCATGGTCTGGTATATCATTACAGAATTAATATGCCCTTAAAGGAGATTTATCGATGGCCAGTGAAAATGTTTTTGCGTTTACCGATGCTGATTTCGACCGGGATGTGTTGCAGTCCGAGATTCCGGTTCTTGTTGATTTTTGGGCCACATGGTGTGCACCCTGCAAGGCGATTGCTCCGCTGATTGATACGATTGCCGCCGAATATGCCGGAAAAGTTAAGGTTGGCAAGGTCAACGTCGATGAGAATCAGGCAACCCCGGCAAAATACAGTGTGCGGGGAATTCCGACCATCATTCTGTTCAAAGGTGGTGTTGTTGTTGACCAGATAGTCGGTGGGGTACCTAAATCCCAGATTGACGCTTTGATCGCAAAAGCACTGTAGGATGATGGGGGCGGGGCTTCCGCTCACCACGGATTATGAAGCGTAGGGGCATGGCGTGCTGTGCCCCTACGAACGTCGCGCAGTGCCACACCATTCATCTCTGGGGGTAAGTTCCGAGTCCCTTATATCGTTTCAGGGTAGAATACCTCCATCAAACAGAGGCCGCAGGCCGGGGCGGTGCTGCCTGCCATGATTCGATCCCCCTCATGCAGTAAGGTTTTCACCAGAGACGGTTCCCGTCGCCCTTTGCCGATCTCCACCAGTGTGCCAACCATGATGCGCACCATGTTTTTCAGAAAGCCTCCCCCGATAACATCAATGGTAATGCGGGTATCCTCTTGGGTAATGGTTACGGAATCAATGCGTCTGACGGTGGTTTTGGCCGCGCAGTTGGAAGCTCTAAAGGCGGCAAAGTTATGGCTGCCGATGAAGTGGTGTGCTCCCTCTTTCATTGCCTGCAGGTTAAGCGGTTCACGAACCAGCCAGCTGTATGACCTGTCCAGGGGGGAGCGTATGGTTGAATTGATGATGCTGTAGCGGTACTGCTTGGCGTGGGCCATGGTAATCGGTTTGAAGTCATCGGCAACCACCCGAGCGGTCTGGATGGCGATGTCTGCCGGAAGATGGCGGTTTACCCCCTCCACATACGCTTTGAGCGGCAACTCCCGGTCGATGGTGAAGGAAGCCGCCATGGCCCTGGCGTGGACACCGGCATCGGTTCTGCCGGAGGAACGGATCTGAACCGGTTCGCCAATTACCTGCTCTAAAGCTTTTTCTACCACCTGTTGCACCGCTGTGCCGTTTGGCTGGTTCTGCCAGCCACAGTAGGCGGTGCCGTCATAGGCTATGGTTAACAGGATGGCTGTCATTTTATTGCCCCTGCTCACCTGACGCTTGCAGAATTAGTGCCTCGAGTTCCGGTGTGCCAAAGTGATATGCCTTGCGACAGAATTCACAGGTGACTTCCGCTTTTCCTTCGCTGTTCAGTAATTCTTGCAGATCCTCGGTGCCCAGCGTCAGGAGAGCCCGCTCCACCTTTGGTGCTTCACAGCCACAGCGAAAAAAAATACCGTGTGTTTCAAGGATGGTAGAGGGGATGTCACCAAACAGTTTCCGGATAACACCTTCCGGCCCTTCTTCCGCAAAGAGTGTGGCCAGTGGGGGCAGATCGTCAATATTCTTCAGTATTTTTTCAATAACGTCGTCATCGGCTTTTGGCAAAGCCTGTACTAAAAAGCCCCCGGCCGTGACAAGCTCTCCATTCTCTCCCAAGGCTGCTGTTACGCCGACCGCAGTGGGGGTCTGTTCCGAGTCGGTGAGGTAATAGGCAATGTCTTCGCCGATCTCACTGCTGACCAGCTGAACCACCCCCTGGTAGGGTGCCCCCCCAAAGCCTAGATCCTTTGAGACGGTAAGAAAGCCGGCTTTGCCGATGAGCCCGGACACGTTCCATTTTTTTTGTACCGGTGGCAGATCGGCTGCCGGATTGCCCACGCAGCCACGGATGGCTCCGTCATAGTCGGCTTCGACAATCATTTTGGTCAGTGGGCCGTTCCCCTCAAACTTGAGTGCGGTACGCTGCCCATCCTTCATGAGTGCCCCCATGAGTGCTCCCCCTGTCAAGCCACGGGAGAGGGCGATGGTCGCCGTTGGCGATGTCTGCTGGAGTTGGCATATTTCCCGGGCAGCTTCCCGGATATCGCACGCCAGAATTCTTACCCCACCCGTCAGGCAGGGTGCCCGAATCATTTGATCAGCCATGTTTAAGCCACCTTTTATAGTGTTTTCTCGTGATTTGACACAAAAAAAGCCGCATCTTTCGATGCGGCTCCTTTTGTGTTCGCTAAAGGCGAATTACTTTGCAGCAGGAGCTGCAGCAGCAGGAGCTGCTTCTTCTTTTTTCTCAGCTTTTTTTGCTTTTTTTGCTTTTTTTGCTTTTTTAGCAGG
>CAIRBT010000061.1 GCA_903876875.1 uncultured Geobacteraceae bacterium | reverse complement strand
TCAATAGAACGACTATTGACCTTCAAAATCGTCGAAATCTGCTCTCGCCCAGCCGAATTTTCGCGACGATTCCCTAAGTCCGACTGTCTCCCAGATAAAGCGTTACGTGGCTACCCTTGCCACGCGCTTCATCAACCAAGCAAGAAAGCCCCTTGCTCTTCCCAATTTTTCGTACCCGCTTGATAAATTCCTTACCATTCATGCTTACACCTTCGGTCTTTTTTGTCCGAATATCAAGGTATTTAACTCACACCCAAAATGTCGGCAACGCAGGACGTAAGGAAAGAGGCGAGATGTTTGGCGTCAAGGAATCGGCAGTTTCACAGGCAGGTCGCAGATTTACGCAGGTGATTGAGCGCGATAAAGAGTTGCAGGTGCAGATTGAAAAGTTCAGAAAGAGTCTTATGATATAAAGAGGATACCCATACCATAGCCGCGAACAGTTAACAGACACCACCCCGTCAGGCTACGCCTCGTGGACGGATACCCCACAGGGGCGGGGTGGTGGTTTTAAAGCGTCCCCAGCATCCGGCAAAACCCCGATGGCGTCGAATCAAAGGTTCGTACCGGCGTGCCGAGCTGCCGTTCCAGCTGGGCAAGGGACATGTCATCGAGAAACAGCCCCTCCCCTTCCTTCAGCATGACGTCCGGCAGCAGCAGATATGCCCCGACCTCACGTCCCTCCACCGCCTGCACAATATCCCGGCCGCTGACCAATCCACTCACGGTGATGCTTGGCCCGAACAGCCGGTTCTCCACCGGAATCAACACGATCTCCAAACCGCTTTTTTCCGCCACCCGGGTGAGAAAATCCCCCACGAAACCGGCTGACGAACGTCCGGTGACCACCGTAATGCGGTAGGTGCCGATCTGCTTGAGCCTCTTCACGGCCCGTGCGCCATCTTTCACGAATAAGGGTACCATCCCCACACCGTTCTCAACCTGGGGAAAGTCACCATACTCCCGATAGGGGGGAAAGGGTTCACCCCCTTTGAGGAAGAATTCATCGGCAAGAAAAAGGAACGGCTGCCCCAGCTTTTTCCGGAGTTTTACCGCCTCCGGCTGCCACCGGGCAGTGAATTGAAGGGCATACTCCCGGTCAACCGGGCGTAAAGGTGGAAGATTCTGGCGATGAGCGGTGAGACCCAAAGGGACAATGGCAAGGGATTGGACTGCGGGAAAAAGCCCCGCCAGATCGCCAACCGTTCGCCGTAACTCTTCGCCGTCATTGATGTCGGGGCAGAGCACCACCTGGGTGTGGAGAGCAATACCGGCGGCGGCCAACCGCTGCAGCTGTTCCATAATATCCGGAATGCCCTGCGTGCCGAGCAGGCTTTCCCGTACCGCCCGACCGGTGGCATGGACGGAGATGTAGAGGGGGGAGAGCCGTTGTTCGATAATACGATTCAATTCGGCGTTTTTAATATTGGCCAGGGTCACATAGTTGCCGTTCAGAAAGGAGAGCCGGTAATCTTCGTCCTTCACATACAGCGGCTTGCGAAGCCCCTTGGGGAGCTGGTGGACAAAACAGAACAGACAGTTATTTGCACAGCGCGACGGCTTCGGCGCGGCAAAGATCAGCCCGAGCGGCTCTCCGGCGGATCGCTCAATTTCCAGTTCCCACAGTTCTCCGTCACCGGCGGCCACTTCAAGGAGCAGTTCCTCTTCCGACGCCGTATAATAGCTGTAGTCGATCAGATCCCGTATCGGCTGACCATTGACCGCCAGCAAACGGTCACCGCCGGTGACGCCGAACTGATCGGCAATGGAGTCCGGCACCACCGTTTCAATGCGCATGCCTGACATCATTCCCCCCGGTAGAAATCGGAACCATGATACTGCTCCGACAGTGAGCGGAGGAACACCTGCAGAACCGCCGAAACCGGCACCGCCAGGAGCATGCCGATGATGCCGAACAGCTGTCCGCCGATGAGCAGGGAGACAATGGCCACCAAGGGGTGCAGTCCCACCCTGTTGCCGACGATTTTCGGGGTGAGGACGGTACCCTCCAAAAGTTGTACCAGTCCGATCCAGCCGAGACAGAGCAGAGGGTGCATGATGTCGTTGTATTTGAGCAGTGCCATCACCAGTGAGAGGGTAATGCCGACGATGGTTCCCACGTAGGGGATGATGAATGCCACCCCGGCCAGGGTACCGATGGCAATGGCCAGATCAATGCCGATGATGTAGAGTCCCGTGCTGTAAAGAACGGCCAAAATCCCGCAAACCGACAGCTGACCCCGCACAAAACCGGAGAGCACCCCATCTATTTCAGCCAACGTTGCTCCGTATGCCGGGCGAAAGCGGAGCGGGATGTATGACTCAACAAACTGTTTCAGCCGAGGGAGATCGAAGAGCAGATAGAAGAGGTAGACCGGCACAATCAGATAGCCAAGCAGGGTCAGGACAACCCCCACCGTGGAGGTAAGAGCCTGCCGGACGAACAGCAAGAGCGGCTTAAGCAGTGCGGGGGCTGCCGTACGAGCCTGTTCAAGCAGTTCATTCAGGCGGAGCACCAGGCGGTCAGGAGTTTCAACTCCCAGATAGCCTTTGATCACGGGGGGAGTTATTTCGTAGAGATGGCTTACGTAGGCCGGAAGATTTACCTGCATACGGGAGAATTCGTCCGCCAGTGATACGAGGAGAAAAACCGTAAAGCCGCCACCGAGCAGCAGTGCCAGACAGAATACCAACAGTATGGAGGGGAGCCGTCCCAGACCACGCCGTTCTATAAACCCGACGGCAGGGTTCAGTATGTATGCGAGGGCAAAGGCGATGAACAGCTGCAGGAACACGGCAGAAGAGTAGTAGAGCACTGCCGAGGTCAGAACCATCAGCAGCAGTGCAACGACAAGGAGAAATCGGGTGCTTTTGGTCATGGCTGTCCTGTTGCCCCGTCCATATTTCCATCCGGTGGGATCATACCGTTACTGATGCAACCGGAAGGCACCATCGGCAGAGGTAATGGTGGCAATGGCATGTTTGTAGAGCAGCACATCCCCTCCCGCATCGAGTAACAGGGAAAAATTATCGAAGGAGCGGATAAACCCCTCCATTTTTTCTCCTGACATCATGGAAATCGCCACCCGCACCCGCTCTTTCCGTGCCTGATTGAGATACTGATCCTGAATGTTAAATGGCGACTTTGACATTGCCGGTGCCCCCCATTATTGAAAAAAATCACATGCCTGTCTTTGTATTATAGCAAACTTCTCCGGATATTCAAACCAGATTATCTCCGGCTCCCCCCTGAACCAGGTAAGCTGACGCTTGGCGTAGTGGCGGGTGTTCCGCTTGATAAGCCTGACGGCCTCTACAAAAGGGATTTCCCCGCAGAGATGGGCGACCGCCTCCTTGTAGCCGATCGCCCCCATGGACTTCAGTTCCCGTGCGTATCCCTCTACCAGTAGCCGGGCAACTTCATCCAGCAGTCCCTCCTCCACCATCCGGTCTACCCGCTGCTCGATCCTGCCATAGAGCACGGGGCGTGCAACGTCAACAGCAATCTGCAGAGCGTCATACCGGCAGGAGCTGAAACCATGATCCCGCTGATGACGGGAAAGCGGCACACCGGTTAACCGAAACACCTCCAGGGCACGGATGATCCGCACCAGATTATTGGGGTGCAGTTCGGCTGCCAAATCGGGATCGACCCGGCGCAACTGTGCCAGCATAGCTTCGTTACCCACCTGTGCCGCTTCATTCTGGAGGGCCTCCCGGACAGCCTCCCCTCCCCCCGGTGACTCAACAAGTCCCTTGACCAGGGCCCGAAGGTACAGGCCGGTACCACCAACGACGATGGCCCGTTTGCCCCGTCCGACAATATCAGCAATGGCAGCGTCGGCAGCGGTGGCAAAATCGGCCGCAGAAAACGGCTGATCCGGTGCCACCAGATCTATCAGGTGATGGCGCACCTCCTGCTGCTGGCGGGGGGTGGGCTTGGCGGTGCCGATATCCATCCCCCGATAGAGCTGCATCGAATCGGCATTGACAATTTCTCCATCAACGGTTTCCGCCAGGCGCAGTGCCAGATCACTCTTGCCGGAGGCGGTCGGACCGCAGACAATCACTATTTTGGCAAGGGGTACTCTGCTCATAGTCGCTTAAATATTTTCTGCAATTCCACCAACGTCACCACATGGGAGACCGGACGGCCGTGGGGACAACTGGCGGCAAAATCGGTCTCATCCATACGGGTCAATAACTCCCTGATCTGGCGATGGTCAAGAAGATGTGGTCCCCGGATAACCGAATGGCAGGCGATACGTGACAGCAGCGATTCCAGGGCATCACTGAAGGCGGCACTGCTGCCGAAACGTTCAATATCGGCCAGTATATCCCGAATTAGCGGCACCGGAGCCTTGCGCGCCACCATGCGCGGGGCGGCAGCAATCATGAGGGTGTTGCCACCAAACGGCTCCAGCTCAAAGCCAAGAGTGGTCAACTCGCCGCTGAAACGCTCCGCCGCCGCCACCTCGCTGAAGGTCAGCTCGACCGTCTCCGGAAAGAGCAACCGCTGGGACTCAACACTCCCCCCCTGGCACTGCTGTTTGAGGAGCTGAAAGGCCACCCGTTCACTGGCGGCATGCTGGTCGATGATCACCAGCTCACTGCCGGACTGACAGAGGATATATTCGTTATGGAACTGGCCGATAATGGTCAGGGAGGAAAAATAGCCGGTTGGCTCGGGGGGGAGCGACTCCGGCACAAAAGGTGGTACCGGATCACTCACCCTACTGTGCCGTTCCGATGGCGGTGCGCTCGGCCGAAATGGAGCCGTATCCGACAGAAGCGGCGGTTCCCCGTAGGTCGCCTGCCGACGGGGGGGGAGCTGTAACGACACTTGGGCCGCAGCAGCGATCCGTTCTTTGTGCGCCTGACTGACGTTTGGCAGTGGCGGCACCGCAAGAACCGGAAGAGCCGTAGGCACCGGAAGGGCGAAGGGAGTGGAAGGAGCGGAAGATATCAGCCAGGGGGAATTCCCCAGTAACTCCTCCAGGGTTCCCTGTATGGCCTCATGGGCCACCGTCTGCTGCCTGAAGCGAACCTCATGTTTGGTGGGATGCACATTCACATCAACCTCCCCGGGGGGAAGTTCAATAAACAGTGCCACCACCGGATAGCGTCCCCGGTCAATTACCCCCCGATAGGCCTGCATGAGGGCGTGCTGCACCACTTTATCCCGAATGAACCTGCCGTTGATAAACGTATAGATCCCTTGGGTACCGGAGCGCACCAAGCCGGGGCCGGAGACAAACCCCTGCACCGAGATGCCCCCTTTTTCACCGGTCACCGGAAAGAGATGGCGGGAGCTATCTTTGCCGACCACCAGCGAAAGCCGCCGCAGCAGGTCGCTCCGCTGCAACCGGAACAGTTCCCGGTCATCACTTACACAGGTAAAGGCTATTTCCGGCCGGGAAACGGCCAAACGTGCCACCACATCGGCCACATGGCCGGCTTCGGTTTCAGCACTTTTCATGAATTTATGCCGGGCCGGCATGTTAAAGAAGATCTGTTCCACCGTTATGACCGTGCCGGGAGCCATGCCACAGGCCTTAACGTCCCGCACCCGCCCCCCCTCAACCACGATTTCAGTCCCTTCGGGCGAGCTGTTTTCGCGCGTCGCCAGGGAAAAGCGGGAGACGGAGGCAATGGAGGGGAGTGCCTCACCACGGAACCCCAGCGTCAGGAGATGTTCCAGATCCGCATCGACCTTAATCTTGCTGGTGGCGTGGCGTTCCAGGGAGAGCAGGGCATCCTCCCGCGACATACCATGACCGTTGTCCGTCACCCGCACAAGCCGCCTGCCACCGGCAACGATTTCAACCATGATATCGGTCGCTCCGGCGTCGAGGGAGTTTTCAATCAGCTCCTTGATAACCGATGCAGGCCGTTCCACGACCTCTCCAGCGGCAATTTTATTGGTAAGGGTCTCCGGCAGGATGGTGATTCGCTGGGACATGATTACTCCGTTCGGTACGAAAAAAGAGCGGGGGAAACCCGCTCTTCATACTTAAAATATTTTTATTTTTTACTTTTGTTTATCTTCCGCATTTTCACCAAAAAGTGCGTCAAAATCCTGATAATTCTCCGATGGCGGAGCACTCCCACTGTTCGGGGGGGCAACAGTGTCACCATCAACCGACTCGCCTCCCCAGGAGAAACTAAACCCCTCGCCTCCGGCAGCGTCCCCGGCTCCCTCAATAAAGGCAAAGGGGTTTACCACCGTCTGGGGTTGTGTCAACCGGGGTTCCTCCGGTAACCCAAGGGATGGGGCGTTTTCCGGCAAGAGGGTCGCAGCACCGTTTTCCACCGGGGAAGCCCAACCACTCTCTGTTTCGGCGGCACGTTTATTTCTCGCTTCCAGCGGGAGGATAATCGGCACGAGGGAAAATTTTGTTTTGTGCCCACTCAGGTCGACGAAACATTTTTTGCAGGCGTCATAGTATTCAAAACTGTTATAACCGCATTTGGGACATTTCATGTGCGTCTCCCGAGCCAGATGGCAATTACATGTCACCCCACATATATTGCATTATGGCAAGAATAGCAATACTTGCTGTTTCGGTTCTCAGGATGCGGGATCCCAGAGACACCGGCAGAAACCCCTGACCAACAAACAGCTCCACTTCAACCGGGTCAAAGCCCCCTTCCGGGCCGATGGCCACGATCAGGGAAACCGGCTTGTCACAGCCGGAAAGCACCCCCTTCAGTGACTGGTGCCGTTCCCCCTCCCAGAGCAGCAGCCGCAATTCATGCCCAGCTTCCCGGGCCGCCCCGGCGGCATCCGAATGCCACACCACGCCGGGAACGGAGCTGCGCCCCGACTGTCGCGCCGCTTCGGAGGCCACCCGGTTCCACCGCTCAAGCTTGCTTTTCTGCTGATCGTCGCGGAGCCGGGCTACGGAGCGACGACCACCAAACAGCCAGAAATCAAAGGCTCCCAGCTCCGTCCCCTTTTGCAGGATCAGCTCGGTCTTTTCCCCCTTCGGCAGTGCCTGGCAGATGGTAATACGGGGAACCACGGCTTCGGAATCTTCCGGCACCAGGGAGGATTCAATGTTCACCGTCAAACAGTCACGTTCCACCAGAGCGATGGTTCCGGAATGTACAAAACCCTTCTCATCGGCCAATTGAACCGGCGTACCACTGCCAAGGCGCAGCACCCGTGCCATATGGTTGTAGAGTTCACCCTCGCAGAAGGCAACGCCGTCCCGAATGGCTCCGGAGTTAATTATGAAACGACGGGGTGCCACCGTCAGCGTCCCCGGCGATACAACATGGCAACCCATTCACCAGCCGAACTGGTGGTTTCGTAGGTCAGTGCCAGGGGGGCAAACCCCCGGCGCACCAGGGATTCCTTTTCGGCCAGAATACCGGAAAGTATCAGGGCTCCGCCCGGCTTGAGCCGTTCCACCAGATAGGGAGCCAGCCGCACCAACTCTTCGGCAAGAATGTTGGCCAGAATAATATCAAAACCTTCGGCCAGTGACTCCAGCGGTTCGGTGCCACACTCAATCCGCTCCGTCAGGCTATTCAGTTCAATATTTTCCCGTGCCACCTCCACCGCGTCCGGGTCGATATCCAGTGCCAGTATGCGTCCCGCACCCAGCAGACTGGCCGCCATGGCCAGAATCCCCGAGCCGGTTCCCAGATCAAGCAGCGAAGGTTCTGACCACCCCCCCCCCTCTGCCATGACCGTTTCCACCATTTCCAGACAGAGGCGGGTTGTCTCATGGCCGCCGGTACCAAAAGCCATGCCCGGATCGATACGAATCACCAGATCACCCGCCACAGCTTCTATCTCCTCCCAGGTGGGCACGATGAGCAGATGGGCACCAATACGGAGCGGTTTAAAATGGACTTTCCAACTACTGCTCCAATCTTCCGTATTGACGGCAGCAAGAACCGGCGGTGCGAAAACGGCATCCGGATTATGGGAAGATAACCGGGCCAGAAACCCTTCAACTTCCGCCATGGGCAGTGCCGGATCATCAGCGGCAGAGAGATAGGCCTTCACCGTCACCCGCACGGAAGCAGGGATTTCAGACTGAGAAAACGCATCGACGGCGCGGTTGTCAACGCAGACACCATTACCGGAAAGTTCAGTCAAAAATTCAGCGACGACATCAGCATACTCTTCCGGGACATCACAGGCAATTTCCAGCCAGGAATCATTCATGGAGACACCTTTATTATTTTCTTTGTGTGTGGTGGATTATTCGGTAAAAAGTAGCAGATGCACCTACCGCTGACAATAAAAAATTTTTCTCCCCAGCAATAAAAAATATGCTAGTATGATCATTTTTTATGTTCAATTTTCAGGAGGTGACCATGCCGCACTATTTTGAGGGAAAACTTGAGGCCACGGGGCAGAAATTCGGGATCGTGATCAGCAGGTTCAACAGTTTCATCTGTGAACGCCTTCTTGAGGGGGCCATTGATGCTCTGGTTCGCCACGGCGTTGCCGAATCAGACATTCATGTCACCCGGGTTCCCGGTGCCTTTGAAATCCCCCTGTTCGCCCAGAAGATGGCGGAAACCGGGAGATACGATGCCCTAATCTGCCTTGGTGCGGTCATCCGCGGTTCCACCCCCCACTTTGACTATGTGGCTTCCGAAGTCTCCAAAGGGGTGGCAAGCGTATCCCTCAATCTGGGTATCCCCATTGCCTTCGGCGTGTTGACAACAGACACCATCGAGCAGGCGGTGGAGCGCGCCGGCACCAAGGCGGGCAATAAGGGGTTTGAAGCGGCGGTCACCGCCATTGAATCGGTCAACCTGATCAAGGTGCTTAAATAATGGGGCTCCGACGCGAGGCGCGGGAACTAGCCCTTCAGATACTCTATGCCCTCGATGCCAACAGTTCTGTCGGCATTCGGGAGACCCTCCAGACCTTCCGTGAGGAACAGGGTGAGGTAACCAGTCGGGTACGGGAATTCGCCGAAGAACTGGTGCGGGGCGTGCAGGAACGACGTACCATCATCGACGAGGCGATTCGGGCTCGTTCCAAGAATTGGTCGCTCTCCCGTATGCCCAGGGTTGATCTGAACGTCATGCGTCTGGCCGCCTACGAGCTGATGTACCGCGCCGACATCCCGAAAAAAGTTACCATCAACGAAGCAATCGAGATTGTCCGCCGTTTTGGCGACAAGGAGTCACCGGCCTTTGTCAACGGTATTCTCGACGAAATAGAGTCTTGTGCAAAAACTGAAGTGACAAGCGAGGAACAATGAAAGATATTCAGGTTGGTCTCATAGGATTTGGTAATATCGGCGCCGGTGTGGTCAAACTGCTGCGCGAAAACTGTGACGTTATTGTGAACAAGGTCGGTGCCCGTATCGTGTTAAAACGGATCGCCGATCTGGACATTACCTCCGATCGGGGGGTGGAAGTTCCACCGGGCGTATTGACCACCAACGTCAATGACATTTTCGATGATCCGGAAATTTCCGTGGTCATCGAATTGATCGGCGGCTATGAACCGGCCAAAAGCTTCGTCCTGAAAGCCATTGAACGGGGCAAACATATTGTCACCGCCAACAAGGCACTGCTGGCACTCCATGGCCCGGACATCTACGCAGCCGCCATAGCCAAAGGGGTCGAAGTACAGTTTGAAGCGTCCGTCGGTGGTGGCATCCCCGTACTGACGGCCATCAAGAGTAATCTTGCTGCCAATCGCTTCAGCAGCGTATTCGGTATCATGAATGGCACCTGCAACTACATCCTGACCCGCATGACCCAGGAGGGGGCCGCTTTTGCCGAAGTCCTCCAGGCAGCCAAAGAACTGGGGTACGCCGAACCTGATCCGACCTTTGACGTGGAAGGGGTTGACACCGCCCACAAACTGGCCGTGCTGGTTTCCCTCTGTTTCGGCACCAGAATCGCCTTTGCCGACATTCATACCGAGGGGATATCAAACATCAGTGGACTTGACGTCAAATATGCGGCCCAATTCGGTTACCGCATCAAACTGCTGGCCATCGGCAAGCATGTGGACGGCGAGATCGAGGCACGGGTTCACCCGACCATGATTCCGCTCAACAGTCCCCTGGCCGACGTCAACGGGGTGTTTAACGCCATCCGCCTGACCGGCGACTTTGTGGGACCGGTGATGTTCTCCGGTCGTGGTGCCGGGCAGAATCCGACTGCCAGTGCCATCGTCGGTGACCTCATCGGCCTGGCCCGTACCATGAAGGCCGGTGCCGGCCGCCGCATGTCCCCCTTGGGCTTTCTGGATGAAGCAATCACCACCATTCCGGTCAAGCCGATGGCCGACATCGTCAGCAAATATATGCTCCGCTTCAGTGCTTTAGACAAACCGGGCGTACTGGGTAACATCGCCAGCTCCCTCGGCAGTCATGGCATCAGTATCGAGTCCATGGTACAGACCGCCCACGAAGCCGATGACACTGCGCCGGTACCGATCGTCATCATGACCCATGAAGCCCGTGAAGGTTCGATTCAGCAGGCCCTGGCCGAAATCGACCGTCAGGATATCATTTGTGAAAAGACCAGCTTTATCCGTATAGAAGACAATCTGGAATAAAATCATACTCAACGGAGGACCCATGTACACCAAAATCCTGCTTCCCGAAGATCAGATTCCGCGCCAGTGGTACAACATTATCCCCGACATGCCCGGCCCCCTGGCACCGGTCATCAGTCCCCAAACCATGCAGCCGGTCACCCCGGAGGATATGCTCGCCATCTTCCCCATGGCGTTGATTGAGCAGGAGATGTCCCCCCAGCGCTGGATCGACATTCCCGATGAAGTGCGCGATATTTATAAATTATGGCGTCCGTCCCCCCTGTTCCGGGCTCACCGCCTGGAAAAGGCCCTCGGCACTCCGGCCAAGATCTATTATAAATATGAAGGGGTTTCACCGGCCGGCTCCCACAAGCCCAACTCCGCCATTCCCCAGGCATATTACAACAAGCAGGCCGGTATCCGCCGACTGGCAACCGAAACCGGTGCCGGTCAGTGGGGCAGTTCCCTGGCTCTGGCCTGTTCCATGTTCGGCCTGGAATGCACCATTTACATGGTCAAGGTTTCCTGCACCCAGAAACCGTACCGTAAAAGTATGATGCAACTCTGGGGGGCACAGGTTATCCCCTCCCCGTCCGAGTTCACCAACTCTGGCCGCTCCATTCTGGCCCACGATCCGGACTGCCTCGGCTCCCTCGGCATCGCCATTTCGGAAGCTGTTGAAGATGCGGCGACCCATGCCGATACCAACTACGCCCTCGGAAGTGTGCTGAACCATGTCTGCCTCCACCAGACCATCATCGGTCAGGAGGCCCAGGCCCAGTTCAAGATTGCCGGTGATTATCCAGATGTGGTCATCGCCTGCTGCGGCGGCGGCTCCAACTTTGCCGGACTGGCGTTCCCGTTCATCTCCGACCGCGCCAACGGCAAAAACGTCCGCTGCCTGGCCGTTGAACCGGCCTCATGCCCCACTCTGACCAAGGGGGTCTACGCCTTTGATTACGGCGACACCGCCAAGGTGGCACCGATCGCCATGATGTACACCCTGGGTCATGACTTCATGCCCCCCGGTATCCATGCCGGTGGTCTCCGCTACCATGGCGAATCTCCGCTGGTTTCCCAGCTCTACCACGCCGGTCAGATTGAAGCCAAATCCTACAAGCAGAACTCCTGCTTTGAGGGGGCACTGCTGTTCGCCCGCAGCGAAGGGATCGTGCCGGCACCTGAATCATCCCACGCCGTGCGTGCCGCCATTGATGAGGCCGTACTGGCCAAGGAAGAGGGGAAAGAGCGCACCATCCTGTTCGGCCTCTCCGGCCACGGACAACTGGACATGGGGGCCTATGATTCGTACCTGTCCGGTGGACTGGAAGATTACGAATATCCCGATGCCATGGTAAAAGCCGCCCTGGAGCGGCTACCGAAGATCAGCCTCTAGCCGGATGGTCAGAGTCAAAATTTGTGGCATAACGAACCGTGAAGATGCCCTGATGGCGGTCGAAGCCGGAGCTGACGCTCTCGGCTTCGTCTTCTTTCAGGGGTCATCCCGCCACGTCACCGCCGACCAGGCGGCGGCAATCATCGGGCACCTCCCCCCCTTCGTCCAGACCGTCGGTCTCTTTGTCAACGAAGAGCTGGCCACGGTCAATGCCACAGCCGACCGCTGCGGCCTGGACCTGGTACAGCTCCATGGGGATGAAGCACCGGACTTTGCCGCTGCGGTCACCCGGCGGGTCATCAAGGCATTTCGGGTCAAGGATGCCACCGTGCTCGACCATTTGGCGGAGTTCCCCAGAGCCACCTGTCTGCTGGATGCCTGGTCACCGACCGCCTATGGCGGCACCGGCACAGCCTTTAACTGGGATATTGCCGCAGCTGCGGCCAGGCAGTGCCCCATCATCCTGGCCGGGGGGCTGACCACGGACAATGTTGCCCAGGCCATACGCGCCGTGTCCCCCTACGCAGTGGATGTTTCCAGTGGCGTTGAATGTTCTCCCGGCAGAAAAGACCCGGATCTGGTACGACGATTTATAAGGAGCTGCAGATGAAATTACCAGACAGTACAGGACATTTTGGCCCCTACGGTGGACGCTATGTTCCGGAAACCCTCATGCCTGCCTTACTGGAATTGCAACAGGCCTACGAACATTTCCGCAACGACCGGGAATTCAAGCAGGAGTACGCCTACTATCTGCGCCAGTACGTGGGTCGTCCCAACCCGCTCTATTTTGCCGAAAAACTGACGAACAAACTTGGCGGGGCCCGCATCTACCTGAAGCGGGAGGATCTGAACCATACCGGTGCCCACAAGATCAACAACACCATCGGCCAGGGACTGCTGGCCCGAAAAATGGGCAAAAAGCGGGTGATTGCCGAAACCGGAGCCGGTATGCATGGCGTGGCCACCGCCACGGTGGCCGCCCTCTTCGGCATGAAGTGCGAAGTGTTCATGGGGGAGGAGGATACCCACCGTCAGGCCCAGAATGTGTTCCGGATGAAACTGCTCGGTGCAACGGTGAATCCGGTCACCGCAGGAACCGCGACTCTCAAGGACGCCATGAATGAGGCGATGCGCAACTGGGTCACCACCATCCATGAAACCTTTTATGTCATCGGTACCGTGGCCGGTCCCCACCCCTATCCGATGATGGTGCGGGATTTTCAGTCAATCATCGGCACCGAAGTTAAAAAACAGCATAGGCGTGTTGAGGGAAGGCTCCCCGATTTTCTGGTGGCCTGCGTCGGCGGCGGCAGCAACGCCATGGGGCTTTTCTACCCGTTTCTCAATCATCGAAGTGTGCGACTGGTGGGGGTCGAAGCGTCCGGCTACGGCATCCCCAGCGGCAAACATGCGGCACCGCTCTGCGCCGGTTCCCCCGGCATCCTCCATGGCAACAAAACCTATCTGCTCCAGGACGGTAACGGCCAGATCGCCCACGCCCATTCCATCTCGGCCGGCCTGGACTATCCGGGGGTTGGGCCTGAGCATTCCTGGCTGAAGGATTCGGGGCGAGCTGACTACGTCTCCATCAGCGACGACGAAGCACTGGAAGGGTTCAGCACCCTGACCCGGGAGGAAGGTATCATCCCGGCACTGGAGTCTTCCCACGCCATCGCCCACACCCTGAAGCTGGCACCGACCCTGGGTAAAGATAAAACCATCGTAGTCTGCCTGTCAGGACGGGGGGACAAAGACATGCATACGGTGGCCGAAGCTCTGGGGATGAAATTTTAACTCTAACATAAGTTATTAAGTATCGCTAAAAGCCTGAGAAATCAGGCTTTTTTTATTGACCGGCGGGGGATGTATCGACTATAAATCATGGGATAACATTCATTTCATAAAACTGTTTCATACTTACTAAAGGAGGCTCAGCATGCATCTCGTTGATCAGATTAAGGAAAAAGCCAAACGGCATTTGCAGACCATCGTACTTCCAGAAAGTTACGACGAGCGGATGTTGTACGCTGCGGAGAAAGTTGTCGCGGAAAAACTGGCAAAAGTTGTGCTGCTTGGTGATCCGGCACAGATCCAGGCCGAAGCTGACGAAAAAGGGATCAATCTTGTCGGCGTGGAGCTTGTTGATCCGGCCACCTCACCCAAGCTTGACCAGTATGTGGCCGATTTTGTCGAACTGCGAAAAGGCAAGGGGAAAGCGGTTTCCCCCGACGAGGCACGGGCACTGTTGACCGGTGCCGACAACCTCTACTTTGCCGGTATGATGGTACATGCAAAAGATGCCGGGGGGGAAGTGGCCGGTGCGGCCAATACCACCGGCAATGTGCTGAAGGCGGCCTTCCAGACGGTCGGTCCGGCACCGGGCATCAAGACCGTTTCGTCCTTCTTCCTGATGATCACCAAAAATCACTTCTTTGGCGAGAACGGTATAATGTTGTTTGCCGACTGTGCCGTCAACCCGAATCCCGATGCCCAGGCACTGGCGGAAATCGCCGTGGCCACCGCCGGAAACTGCAAGGCGTTTTTGGATGTTGACGCCCGTGTGGCCCTCCTCTCCTTCTCCTCAAAGGGGAGCGCCGTCCACCCCGATGTGGACAAGATCACTCAGGCACTGGCCATTGCCCGCGAAATGCGTCCCGACCTTCAGATCGACGGAGAGCTGCAGGCTGACGCCGCCCTGCTCCCCAGTGTGGGGGGTAAAAAAGCTCCCGGCAGTTCGGTGGCCGGCAAGGCAAACGTACTGGTATTCCCCACCCTTGACGCCGGTAACATCGGCTACAAACTGGTGGAGCGAGTAGCCGAAGCGGAGGCGGTCGGACCGATCATTCAGGGGCTGGCAAAACCGGTCAACGACCTCTCCCGTGGCTGTTCCGTGGATGATATCGTCAACGTAACGGCCATCACCGCCGTGCAGGCATCACAGGGGTAGAACCGTAGGGGCACCCACGTGGGGGTGCCCTTTCGATATTTCCATTCGATTGCAATCAACGTCAAAACCTGGGCACCCACGTGGGGGTGCCCCTACGCATCCCGTGTCGCTGTTACAAATCCCCGGTCATCTCCTGCAACAGGTACAGTTTCACATTAACCTTTTTCACGCATTCGACGATCTCCCGCAGGCCCGCTTCGTCGAGGCCGCACTCTTCGTCCACCCCCTGAAAGCGATCGTACCCCTTCGGCAGCGGCGTCAGGGCACCGTTTCTCAGCAGCATCACATCCACCATGTCGTTGACCCTTCCGGTGGCCTCCCATGCTTCACGATAGTTAAACTGACGGGCCACCACATGCATCCCCATGCCATTGGGGAACAGTGCTTTCACCTCAAAGGAAAACTCCCGGGGGGCACTATAGTTCTCGCTCCGCCCCGAGCGGACCATCACCTCCGCACCTGCCTCCTTCAGTATTTCTCCCACCGATTCGGCGGTCATTGCTGTATAGGTATCCACCATTATTTCTCCATTCGTAATTCGATACCCCACGGTACCGGTTTTTCACCCTCTGCCGTCAACACCCAGAGGGTCGGAAATTCCATTAACTCAGGTGCCGGTCCCACGCCGTCGGTCAGATAGATGACCGCCGCCGGCAGGGGGTGCATACCCCGTGCGTAGTCAAACACCGGCCGCAGATCCGTAAAGCCCCCCCCGTCATACCGCTCAATGGCCCCCGGTGCCCCCTTGAACGAGACAATGCGCTGGACACGGCTATTGGCGTACAACAGGGTAATGGCGGCATCCCGGCCGGCGGCTATCTGGAGCAGTTCCCGGGCAAAGGTTTCCCGCAACTCCACGCTGTTGGTCGAATCACTGACATCAATGGCCACCAGCAGGGTGAGGCGGCGCCGCTTCCGCACACCGGGAGTAATGTGACTGAAGCGGCGATGTTCCCGCATCCAGGAGCTGCTCCGTCCGGTACGTCCGGCGGTGGCCACAAACTGGCGCAGAATCATGCGCCACGGAATTGGCGAGGGGTGCAGCAGTGCCCCCACAACGGCGGCAAGTTCGACCGGGGTCTCCCCGTCACTCCCCCGCAGACTGTCACGGGCGATGGCCCGGATCATCTCCTCCGCCAGGGGGAGTGGCGTGCTTTCCGCATCACCCCACAGTTCGTGGCTGTCCAGGGTTACCGTCCCCCCCGCTTTTCCCTCACCGGCGGCACCCCGTTCCGCGCTGTCGGCATCGCCGTAGCCGTTGCCGTCGAGGTTGCCGGTATCAAACGGGGGAACCAGCAGGTCGTAATACTCCTCAGCCGCCAGTCCGTCCTCCACCCCATAATGCACCGGCAGCAGGGCGTCATCGGGGAGGCCGGCAATGCCCGGATTGATCGCCAGATCGGCGGCAATATCCCAGTCATGGCGATTGCGCCCTTTACGGCGAAGCGGATGGAGGTGAAGCAGATGTTTTACCAGATGTTCAAGGAGCCCCCGCTGGGCGAGCGGTTCAAGAGCCCCAAAGACCTCCGGGGCAACGGACAGCACCGGAATGCCGTCCCGCACGGTGACCGCCCCCCCCTTCCCCTGCAGATTCCGCTCTTCACGGCGCAGATTCAGAATGAAGTGGCCATAGAAGGGGCGGTCCCGCAACAGTCGCACCACGGCATTTTCAAGAGAGCCCCCCACCAGGTCATGCCTCCCGGGAAATGGCCTGAATGGCGTCAAAAATCACCCGGTCATATTTATCCTGGGCAATGGCCAGAGCCACCGGGGGAATTTTCAGCAGCGACTTGACAAAGCCGAAGCGAAGATCACGGGGGAGTATGGAGATATAGTTGACCAGATTCTCTTCCTGCCGAGGCTCCATGGCTGGTGCCAGCTGCAGGGTCACCGTCAGATCGTTGAGGGTGGCCGCCTGCACATCATCCCGCTGCCGCTCTGCCTGAAGGGCAACCTGCGGCCAGTCGTTGAGAATTTCGGCGGCGGTCAGAGGGCGGCCCGCCCGGTCGGCCAGCCAGCGCATGAACATGATGGCTGCCTCTTTCCCCACCACACCGGCATAGACCTCCATCTCCAGATCACCGGGGAACCGGCAGTTTTTCCGGAGTTGGCTCACCATCTCCCATCCCCGCTCGGTCGGCTCCACCTGCATCTCCATGGGTGCCCCCTGGCGAGCCAGCAGACCGCTGTTCCCTGCCAGAAACTGCCGTACATCGCCGGAAAGCTCCCGCTCGGCGGCGTAACGTGCCCAGCAATGGTAATCGGTTTCGACAAAGAGCATCACCATCCGATCCACCAGAGCCCGATCCAGGGTTGCCACCTGATAGGTACCATCGGGGGGATTAATGCTGACCACCACCTTATGTCGGCGGGAGAGGTGATGGGTATGGAGCGAGCGGAGCAACCCCTCGGCGGGTGGCTCCACGAACTGGAAAATCGCCTGCAGGGTATCCTCCTGCTGGGCCCGGTTCAGTTCGTCACAATGGACCACCGTTGGCGGGTCCTCATCCCCCGGCCACCAGGAGGGGCGGGACCACTGCATAATCTCCCCCTCCCGGAACGGAATACCAACCAGATCCCCCACCTCCATCTGACCGAGACGCAGTGAAATGTAACGACGTTCAATTTCCCGGCAGGCTTGAATGATACCGGCACTCTTGCCAACCCCCCGATGCCCTACCACGCAGGGGGTGAGATCGGTTTTGGCCATGATCTCCTTGATGACAATTTTCATCTGTTCAATATTCATCAGTTCACCATATAACCGAGTGGATCAACCAGACCGGCCTCGGCAAATCCTTTCAGCCGAAGGCGGCAGGAATCGCACTGACCGCAGGAGATTCCCTCCGGTGACGGATCGTAACAGGAGTGGGTTAGCCCGTAATCAACCCCCAGCTCAACACCCCGGCGGATAATATCGGCCTTGCTCAGAGTCATCAGGGGGGCATGAATTTTAAAGGGCCTTTCCCCCTCGACTCCGGCTTTGGTCGCCAGATTGGCCATCTTCTCGTATGCCTCGATGAACTCGGGACGACAGTCCGGATAGCCGGAATAGTCCAGCGCGTTGACGCCGATAAACAGGTCGGTGGCACCGAGCACTTCGGCCCACCCCATGGCAAAGGAAAGAAAAATGGTATTGCGGGCCGGTACGTAGGTCACCGGGATATCGTTCCCCACACCCCCCTTCGGCACGTCGATATCCGCCGTCAGGGCACTCCCCCCCATGAGCCGCAGGTCAAACTCCACCACCATATGTTCTACCGCTCCGATGCGGGTGGCATTCTGACGGGCAACCGACAATTCATAGGCATGACGCTGTCCGTAGGAGAAACTGAGGGCATAGGGGGTAAACCCCTCTTTACCGGCTATGGCCATACAGGTGGTCGAATCCAGACCACCGCTGTACAAAACTACCGCTTTACGTTCCATGAAAGGTGTCTCCAAGTGTCATTGACATTACTTTAGCGATTGCAATTTTACGCATATTAAGTACAATGTGTCCACTTTCTCATGAATCTGCGTCAGAGAAAAGCAAAAATAACCCGTCGATGAGGTCTGCCGGACTTGCAGGCCTTTTTCATTTGAGGTGACCGATGCGTCTGAAAGAAGAACAGATTCGTGGATTGGCGGAAAAGGTCTATGCTGACCTGGCCGCCGACAAGCTGATTACCCCCCGGGGAGAACGGGGCAAGGTCGTCTCCGCAATAGCCGGAGCAATTTCCCGTAACTTTGCCGCAGAGCAGCAACTGGAACGGGATGCGGAAAAACTTCTCGATGAAACCATTGCCGCCATGGGGCGGGGTGGGGCCGATATCGACCGTCGCCGTATGCTGAAAATGGTGAAGGATAAACTGGCTAAAGAACGTAAATTCGTCCTGTAGGAGGGCATATGTCGCTATCGGAAGATCGTATTTCAACAATTGCCCATGAAATAATTGCCACAATCAAGCGTGATCAGCTTGCAGATGTCCCCGATGACCGCCGTGTCCTTGGGCAGGTAAAGCACTCCCTGGAAGCCTTTTTCGGAGCCGTGGACGAGATTGAGGCAGCAGTGAAGGCCAAACTGCGTAACAAGGCTCCCGGCAGCAAGGATTATGACCTGCTCTATCAGAAGTTCTACCACGATGAAATGGCACGCCGCCATCTGTAATCTAATTTTCCGGCCACGGGCGACTGCTCACGGCTTTTTCTTGAAAGGTTTCCCCCATGTCAACCCGCTTCAAACCGGCTGCTGCAGGTATCGTCGGCACTGCTCTTCTTGCCTGTACCACCCTGTCATCCCTTGCCGATGATTTTCTTACCCACGCCGCCTCCTCATACCGGGAGAAAGATTTTGGGGCAGCTTACAGCTCGGCGGGCAAGTCATCCGACGTAAATCTACGCACCTTTGTGCGTGGGATGTCAGCTCTTCGTCTTGAAAAATATGAAGAGGCGGCCACACTGCTGGCCGAAGTAGAGCAGAAGGTACCGACCATAGGAGATTATGCTGCACTCTATCAGGCTGAAGCACTGCTAAAACTTCGCCGCTATCCAGCAGCACTTGCCAAAGCGGCCGCCCTCCCTGCTACCTACCCTGCATCGCGTACCATACGTCGTGCGGAGCGGCTTTTCGCCGATATCCAGTATGAGGCGGGCGATTATAAAGGTGCCCTGAAATCTTATCAGAGTTTTGTGGAGAGATATCCTTCCGGCAGTGATTCCATTGAAGCGGCTTTTTCAGCGGCTCGCTGCCGGGAAGAGGTGGCTGACACGGCCGGTGCCCTGCTGGCCTATCGTTCTCTCTGGATAAACAACCCGGCATCCCCTTCGGCACTCAAAGCGCAGGAACGGATTGCCCAGCTTGAGCGTGCCGGCTTCAAAGCGCCCCCCAGCCAACCGGAAGAGCTGTTGAAACGGGCTTCCACCCTCTTCACCCACAATGATTTCTCCGCGTCCCTCAAAACCCTGGAGGCGATCAATACATCTGCGCTTCCCCCGGCACTGACCAGTCGTATTGATCTGCGTGCCGGCATGGCACAGTTCCGCCTGAAACAATTTAAAAGTGCGGAAAAACTCTTTACCAAGGCAACGGCAAGCCCGCTCCCGGCAATCCGCTCCGAAGCCCGCTTCTGGCTGGCAAAATCCCTTGACCGGCAAGACCTGAAAGAGCGGGCGGTGGCACTCCACATGGAACTGGCAGTCGAGGGTAAAAAACAGGATTTTGCCGATGACGCACTCATCGAAGCCGGTCAGATCCGGCGTGGTCTTGGCCAGTATGCCGACGCAGCACGACTGTTTGAACAGGCGGCAAAGCTCTCAACCGATCCGAAAATAGTTTCAAAAGCACTCTGGGAATGTGGTTGGAGCCGCTATCTTGGCAACGACCATGCGGCTGCTTCAGAAGCCTTTAAAGCACTGCTTGGTGACGAATCGCTTCGGGAAAAAGCCCTCTACTGGCTCGGCAGATCACAGGAAAAAGCCGGTGATCAGGCAGCCTCCTCCCAGTTCAGAACCCTGCTGGCCGAATATCCATCCGGTTTTTACGCCACCTGGTACCGCGAAGAAAAGGGTCTCAAGGATACCCGCGAACCATTTGGCAATCACAACGCCCTGGCTGAACTCCCCCTACCCCCCGGATTTGACAAGGTGAGACTCCTTGCCTCGGTTGGCCTGTATGACGACGCCAAGGGTGAGATGACCGCTCTCCGGAAAAAGATCGGCGAAAAGCGAGGGCAGTTCCCCTCCCTTACCCGTGCTTATCTGGAGATACAGGACTACAACTCCGCCATCGCCCTCTTCATGCAGAACCGTCCGATTCCCTGGGATCGGGCAAACCTACCGCTCTGGGTTGCCGGTTATCCCCGTGCCTTTGCCGATCTGGTCTCCCCGAATGCAGCCGCAAACGGCCTTTCCGAAGCTCTTGTCTACGCGCTTATCCGGGCAGAAAGTGGTTTTTCCCCCACTATAAAATCACCGGTCGGGGCCATCGGCCTGATGCAGATGATGCCGGCAACCGCCAAGCAGACCGCCAAAGAGAAAGGGACATTTAACCCCCAGCGTCTCACCATACCAGAATATAACGTCAGACTGGGCACCAGGCATCTCCATGACTTAATGAAAGAGCATTCCGGCGACATCATCTTCATGGCCGCCGCCTACAATGCCGGTTCCGCCGCACTGGAACGGTGGAAGAAGAATTTTAAACAGTTACGCAAAGACGAGTTCATCGAGAGCATTCCCTACCAGGAAACCAGGGACTATGTAAAAAAGGTCTACGCTTCGGCCGCAACCTACCGTCAGCTCTATGGAGTAAAATAGCTGCATCCGTCTTTCGTTGAGCCTGCAGGATATGCTACAACCGCCACGGCCTGAGAATACCAGGAGGAAACACCAATGGCAGAACAAACCCCCATGATGCGACAATATCTGGAGATCAAATCGGGTTATCCCGATGCGGTGTTATTCTTCCGTATGGGGGATTTCTACGAGATGTTTCTCGATGATGCCCTCCTTGCCTCACGGGTACTTGATATTGCGCTGACCTCCCGCAACAAGGGGAGCGGCGATGAAATTCCATTTTGCGGTGTCCCCTTTCACTCCGCAACCCCCTATATCGCCCGGCTCATCGAAAACGGCTACAAAGTTGCCATCTGTGAGCAGGTGGAAGATCCGAAACAGGCCAAGGGTATTGTCAGGCGGGAAGTGGTACGGGTTGTTACACCCGGTCTGCTCATTGAATCCGAGAGCCTGGTTCCGGACGAAAACAACTACCTGCTGGCACTCCACGAGCTTTCGGCGCAATCGTGGGGCTGCGCCTGGCTGGATGTTTCAACTGGTGAATTCCGTGCCACCGAAGCGTGCGGTGCACTGGCCGCACTTGCTGAAGCGGCCGGTATTAATCCCCGTGAAATCCTGCTCAGTGACGCCCTGCAGTTGGACAGCATCCCGGCCGATCTCAGGAGTTTTTTCGCAGAGCGGATCATTTCACGGGCCCCGGCGTGGATTTTTGACCGAGATTATGCATCAACCCTGCTCTGCGGCCATTTTGGCGTTGCCTCTCCCGAAGCTTTGGGGCTCTCCGATGCTCCCGCTGCCCTCATGGCTTCCGCAGCAGCTCTCTACTATCTGCGGGAAAATCGCAAAGCGGCACTGCCCCACATCCGAGATCTCCTTGTTTCCCGACGCTGCCAGCACCTTGCCCTTGATCCCGCTACCCGCCGTAATCTTGAGATAACCGCCAGTATGGCCGAAGGGAAACGAGCCGGTTCCCTGCTTGGCTGCCTCGACAGAACCGGCACCCCCATGGGAGCCCGGCGTCTTAAGCAGTGGCTCAGCTATCCCCTTATTGATCTGGAACCGATCAAGCAGCGTCTCAATGCGGTAGAAGAGCTGGTTGATCGGGCGTCTCTCCGTGAAGAGCTGGCGGCCTGCTTCAAGAACATTGCAGATTTGGAACGGCTCAATGGTCGCATTGGCATGGCCAGTGCCGGGGGGAGGGACCTGCGAGCACTCTCGGACTCCCTGTCCACTATTCCACCCCTGCTTCGCTTATTGGAGCCGATGGAGTCCCCTCTTCTGGTGTCCCTCTCTACAACCATTGATCCACTCAATGAGATTGTACGACTGGTCGAAACCGGCATTATTGACAGCCCCCCCTTCTCGTTACGGGAAGGGGGGATCATCGCCACCGGTTATCATGAAGAGCTGGATGAACTCCGTTCCATCAGCAGTGAAGGAAAAAGTTTCATCGCCCGTCTGGAGGCCCAGGAGCGCACCCGCACCGGCATTTCCACCTTAAAGATCCGCTATAACCGGGTGTTCGGCTACTCCATTGAAGTAACCAAAAGTAATCTGGCTGCGGTTCCCGCCGACTATATCCGCCGCCAGACCCTTGCCAATGCGGAGCGCTATATTACGGAAGAGTTGAAAAACTACGAGGAGAAGGTGCTGGGTGCCGAGGAACGTATCTGTACTCTGGAATTTACCCTCTTTCAGGAAATTCGCGAATCAATCGCCGCCCAGGCAGAAAAGATATCCCGCACCGCCGACGGCCTGGCCGTGCTGGATGTGCTGGTGGCACTTGCCACGGTGGCTGGTGAGCGGAACTATTGCAAACCGCTGGTTGAATCCTCCACGGTAATTGATATCCGTGATGGCCGCCACCCGGTCATCGAAGCCATGAAACTAGGAGAGCGTTTTGTCCCCAATGACACCCTTCTCGATGGTGACTCACATCAGCTGCTCATGATAACCGGCCCCAATATGGCCGGTAAATCAACCTACATGCGCCAGGTCGCTCTCATTACCCTCATGGCTCAGGCCGGTAGCTTTGTACCAGCGTCAACGGCGCGAATCGGCATCGCTGATCGTATTTTTACCCGAGTCGGTGCCGGTGATAATCTGGCTCGTGGGCAATCCACCTTCATGCTGGAGATGATGGAGGCGGCCGGCATTCTGCGGAACGCTACCCCCCAAAGCCTCATTATCATGGATGAAATCGGCCGGGGTACCTCGACCTTTGACGGCGTTTCCATCGCCTGGGCGGTGGCAGAATACATCCATGACACCCCCACCTGCCGCAGCCGCACCCTTTTCGCCACCCATTATCATGAATTGACCGAACTAGCCACAACCCGCGAACGCATCAAGAACTACACCGTGGCGGTTCGTGAATGGAACGATCAGGTCATTTTCCTCCGCACCATCGTACCGGGGGGGGCGTCCCATTCCTATGGTATCCAGGTGGCCCGTCTTGCCGGTATGCCTTCCGTTGTCATCGAACGTGCCAAAGAGGTGTTGCGGAATCTTGAAAATGGTGAGTTTGAGGAGGGAGCCCCACGCCTGGCAAAGAGTAAAAACGCCCACCCTGCAGAGGACACATCCCAGTTTTCCCTGTTCGAGACAACGGAGGACCTGCTCCGTTGTCGTCTCAAGAAGATTACTATTTCCCGGCTCACACCGCTGGAGGCTTTGAATCTTCTGGATGAGTTGAAGAAGATGGTGTAGGGGAGCGGAGGGGAGCACAGACGTTGGGCACGCTTCGCTTTGCCCAACCTACGCTCTGTTTCTGGTCGGATAACTCCTTGATAATCCTTGATAATCCTTGAAAATCCTTGCAAATCAGTATTATCCGTGTGCTAGCTGCTTTTTCCAGACATAATTGTAGGGGTGTATAGCCTTACATCCCTCAGATTTGATTTCACATTGTATTCCCGTAGGCAGGGCAAAGCGGAGCGTGGCCAACATTATGTGCAGCACATACGCAAAGAGCCCCACCATCATGTGATGGTGG
>CAIRBT010000060.1 GCA_903876875.1 uncultured Geobacteraceae bacterium | reverse complement strand
GATCAGGAGTACATCATTTCAGACATCGAACGTTCTATTAAACGAAACTTTGCCGCAGCGTTCCGGAAAGGACGGGGATAACCGAAGGGAGACACAGCCTACTGATCATGGATGACAAACTGGCGAAGCCACTCACCCAAAAAGTACTTTCTGACGAATGACATACCATGATTAATTAGCTGGTTACAATGGGGGTAGACACATTCTATCTTGACTACGGCACTCAAGATGGCGTATCACTGTTTACAAATCGTACCGAAGGAGTGTGCCATGAACAATCTGAAGATAATTACCCGTTTACTACTTGGTTTTGGTCTGCTCATCGCCCTGTTGATCGGCATCGGTGGCAGTGGCATCTGGAACATGGTGCGCATGGATCGTGAGGTCGAAAACATTACCTCCCACTACCAGGGGGTGGAGTATTCCCAGCGGGTGCGGGCCAATATCAATCAGATGAGGCGCTTTGAAAAAGATATTTTCCTCAACATTGAATCGCCGGAAAAGGTTGCCAAATACAAGAAGCAGTATGACGAAACAGTGGAGCGTTTCAACAAACGCTTCGAGCAACTTTCCAAGCTGGAATCCGACGCAAAGGAGCAGGCGATCATTGGTGAAATCAAAGAAAATTCAGGGAGCTATCTCAAAGGGTTCAACGGTGTTTATGACCAGATAGTGCGAGGAGAGATCAAAACCAAAGACGCTGCCAATCAACAGATGGAGTCCTTTAAACCGGCCACCCACAAGACAGAAACCCTTGCCGTTACTCTGGCAGAGAAATATTCCAAAGATGCTGAAGAAGCACTGCGTATGGGGAGTGCCTCACGAAAAACTGCCATGTCACTGATGGCCGTCACGTTAGTGGTGGCAATCGCTGTCGGACTGTTCATCTGTTTTGCCATTTCACGCTCAATTATTGCTCCGGTAAATATCCTTACCAAGCAGGCTGACAAACTTGCCGAGGGTGATCTTACCGTTCAGATTGACTGTAATTCAACCGATGAAATAGGTCAACTGGCCTGCTCCTTCCAACGCATGTCCCAGAGCCTGCGCACGACAATTGCCGGTATCGGACAAATTTCATCGCAGGTGGCGGCGGCTTCAACAGAGCTTCAGGCGACTGCGGAGCAGATTGCCACCGGTGCCGAGGAAGTGGCGTCCCAAACCAATCTGGTGGCCACCTCCAGCGAAGAGATGTCTGCCACAAGCAGTGACATTGCGCATAACTGTTCATTCGCCGCCGATGCGGTACAGAACACCACCGAATCGGCACGGAGCGGGGCACAGGTGGTCCAAGAAACCATCGCCGGCATGAACACTATCGCCGACCGGGTACGCCAGGCCTCCACCACCATTGCCGCACTGGGATCACGTTCGGATCAGATCGGTGAAATAGTCGGCACAATTGAGGATATTGCCGACCAGACCAATCTGCTGGCACTGAACGCGGCAATTGAAGCAGCCCGGGCGGGAGAGCAGGGACGGGGCTTTGCGGTGGTTGCCGATGAAGTCCGGGCACTGGCAGAACGCACCACACGGGCCACCCGTGAAATCAGTGAGATGATTAAGGCCATTCAGCGAGACACGGGGGATGCGGTCAACGCCATGGAAGAAGGGGTCAAAGAGGTGGAAAAAGGTGCCGTATCATCCCATAAATCGGGACAGGCATTGGAAGAAATACTTGACCGTATCCATGACGTATCCCTGCAAATCAATCAGATTTCAACCGCTGCGGAAGAACAGACGGCCACCACCAAAGAAATTGCCTCCAACCTGCTGCAGGTGACCGATGTGGTGCATCAGACCGCACGTGGTTCGGAAGAGACCGCAAGTGCAGCCGGCCAGCTCTCAAAGCAGGCCCACGACATGCAGACGTTGGTCAGTCAGTTCAGGGTGTGAAGATGTGGTACGAACAGAGTGTTACTGCACGATAAGGAGATGGTATGAACTGGTTTAATAATCTGAAAATCCGCACTAAACTGACATCCACCTTTGGAGTAATACTGATTCTCACCGCTATTGTCGGTTTTTTTTCCAATGTGCAGATGTCAAAAGTGTATGAACATGCCGATGAAATTGCCGACAATAACCTGCCAAGTATCGTTGGTCTGTTTGATTTAGATGACCACCTGACCCAAATAACCCGCCACTGGTTTGAACACATTCTCTCCACAAGTAATGAGGATATGGCAGAGGCCGAGAAAGATTTGGACGTACTTATCAAGGATTTTAAAGATCATCACAAAGTGTTTCAGAAGTTGGTAACAACGGACGAGGAGAAGAAATTATTCGCGGAATTTACTGCGGCAGCAGATAAATGTTTTGATGTTCACACTAAAATTATCGGTCTGTCAAAATCGGGAAAGAAGACCGAGGCATTTGATATTTACAGAAATGAAGGAAAAAAGAACTGTGAACTGGCGGCGGTTATCGTTGATAAGCTCACTAAAATCAATAAAAAAGAGGCTTCGGAACAGATCAAGATAGCGGAGACGGTCTTTCATTCCTCCCGCATTACGAACTACATAATTCTCGGCATAGCCATACTGGCTGGTATGATTTTAGCAACGGTCTCGGCTCTTTCCATCACGCGGCCCATTGCCCGTGCCGTGGTGGCTGCCGACAAAATAGGCCAGGGGGATCTGACGGTGCAGATTTCCTCGGATTGTCAAGATGAAACCGGCATTTTGCTCCGTTCCATGGGACACATGGTGGCAAACCTGAAGGCTATGACTACCCAGCTCATCGACATATCCTCTACGATAGCGTCCGCCTCCATGCAGTTGCGCTCCACATCCGAACAGATTGCCACCGGTGCCGAAGAGGTCGCCATGCAGACCAACAGTGTGGCCACCGCCAGTGGAGAAATGACCAGTACCTCGGAAAGTATCGCCCATAACTGCATCAGTGCCGCAGAAACATCCCGGCAGACCGCTGCCCATGCGGCCTCCGGGTCAACCATCGTTAATGACGCCATCAGCGGCATGAAGGTGATTGCCGACCGGGTACGCCAGACCTCAAAGACCGTTGAAGCCCTCGGCAGCAGATCTGACCAGATCGGTGACATTATTAAGACAATTGAAGACATTGCCGACCAGACCAACTTACTGGCACTCAACGCGGCAATCGAAGCGGCACGGGCTGGTGAACAGGGGCGCGGTTTTGCGGTTGTTGCCGACGAAGTCCGGGCACTGGCCGAACGAACAACAAGAGCGACCCATGAGATCGGTAAAATGATCAAAGCGATTCAGCATGACACCGGTGACGCGGTGGCGGCCATGGAAGAAGGGGTTCGTGAGGTGGAAAAAGGGGCGGAAGCTTCCAATAAATCCGGCGAAGCACTGGCGGAAATACTATTGGGGATTAATGACGTTTCCGAACAGATCAGCATGATAGCAACGGCAGCCCAGCAACAGACCGCCACCACCAGCGACGTATCATCAAATATCACCCAAATAACCGATGTGATCCAGCAAACGGCCCGCGGTGCCGAGGAAACCTCCGGCGCAGCGGCACAGCTCGCCTCGCAGGCCGAGCAATTACAGGCGATTGTACGGAAATATCGGATTTAGGCGGTTTGCGGATGGCCGTTTCCGTGCACCTTCCCTCCCGGGCTGTACACGGTTCATATCCCTCGGCCTTTGAGGCCGCAATCGTAATAAAATTGCCCGGAGGCCAAAGGGATGGTAGCCGGGGGGATTTCCCCCCGGATGGCGAATCCCCCTCCCGAATGCCCCCCCAACATACGGATTTCCCGTCACCGGCCACCCATTCTCTGCTCGCATATTTTACCGGAATAGAGTATCATCGCTCACCAAAGAAAAGCGTATACATAACCATAGAGCAACCAACGTGATCAGTCCCTTTGTCGAAAAAGAGTACCTCTGCAAATCCTGCCGCAATTCCTGTCGGCAGATTATTTTTGTCACATTCATACGAATCAGATACGCTTCGGTGTCTATCTGTCCACGCTATCAACCACTTCTCACCACTCCAGTGAAGGCAAAAAAACAAACCTGGGATCAGCCACTGCTGCCACTTTAATTTTTTTGTAGCAATCTAACGACAGACACGCCCTTTTATTCACCCTATACTGCAAAATACCTATCTACGCTACGTACCATTTGCCGTAGACTCCTACAGCATTCTGTAAGAATAAAAACGACTTTACATACACGGCAAAATATTTTATGAACTTATAATGAAAATAGTCTCTTTTTAGTGTGAATAGACATCTCAATACCGCTGTTTTGGGGCCGAGGATACCGTGCATGCCTGATGAAATTCACATATGTTACCATGAAGAAACCGTGCTCCCTGCGGTGGCTCAGGAGTATCTTGCCGCTCTTCTCGCCGGTAACCGGGAACAGGCCTATCAGGTAATCCGGGAGGCACTTCGGGCTGGCCTGACAATCCGTGACCTCTATTTGACTATTTTTCAGCCGGTGCAGTACGAAGTGGGACGGCTCTGGATTATCAACAAGGTGAGTATTGCCGTAGAACATTTCTGTACGGCCGCCACCCAGTCGTTGATGCTGGAACTCTACTCGGAAATCATATCGTCACACCGTTCGGGGACAAAACTGGTGTCCGCCTGTGTCGGGACGGAGCTTCACGAACTAGGCATCCGCATGGTTACCGATTTTTTCGAAATGGATGGCTGGGACACCTGGTATATCGGCTGTGCGGTCTCCAATGAGCAACTCATTGCTGCCATTGAAGAGAGAAAGCCGGACATGGTGGCACTTTCCGCCACCATGTCCTACCACGTTCCGAAGGTTCAGGAGCTCATCCACGCCATCAAACAGGCATTTCCCCAACAGACCCCATACCTGATGGTTGGCGGCATGCCGTTCAATGCGGCACCGGAACTGTGGCGCACCGTTGGTGCCGACCTCTGGGCCATTAATGCCGACCAGGCTGTTCAGGCAGCACATGATCTGGTGCGTGCGGGTCAAAACTATGAATAGCGTGAAGAACGAAGCTCTCCACAATGGCTTTGCCCTTACCTGTACCCCCACCGGCATCATAGAGGACGTTATCCTCGACGAATCCCACCCCATACTGACAATAAAAAGCGGTACCCCCATAGACTCGCTTTTTGACGAGGGGTCCGCTGAAAAGATCATGCTGTTTCTCAATGAAGCAACAGGCAACGGTGCGGCGTTCGATTGGGAACTCATAACCGTTCAGCAAGCCGTAATCATTTCATACCTCTGTACGGCTATCTTGTTGGATGAGGAAATTCTTATTATCGGGGCAACGTCACATGAAAGCGTTGTCCTGTTGGTGAAAGAACTACTCGCCCGCGACCTTAACCGGGGCTGCCTGTTCCTGCTCCTCGAACGACTGCAGGGCACCTTCAACAGTACCAGCCAGGAAATCCCCCTCTATAACGAGCTGTATAAGATGAACAGTGAACTGTCCAACCTGCAGCGGGAATCGGTTAAAAAGAATTTTGAACTGGAACGACTCAATCATAAGCTGCAAGAAAGTGAAGAACGTTTCAAGAATTTAAACTGTTCACTGGAACAGCAAGTATTTGATTCCCTTGCTGAGTTGCGCGATAAGGATCAGATGCTCATTAGCCAGAGCCGTCAGGCCGCCATGGGGGAAATGATCAGCAACATTGCCCACCAGTGGCGTCAGCCACTCAACGCGCTTTCCATGGTAATCGGCGACCTGGCAGCAACTCAGGACGACAACGAACTTACCCCGGAATATGTCCATGGCACCGTTGCCACCGCAGACCGACTCATCCAGAAGATGTCCTCGACCATCAATGACTTTCGCAATTTCTATAGTCAGGACAAACAGAAAGTGCCCTTTTCACTTCGTACGAAAATCAGACGGACGGTGGAACTGGTCAATGCGTCCTATAAGAATCTCGGCATCTCAATTACCGTTGTCGATGGTGAAGACGAGATTCTGTTTGGCTTTCCCGGCGAATATTCCCAGGTACTCCTTAACCTGCTCGGTAACTCAAAGGATGCCATTGTGGAGTCGGCAGTAACCGAAGGAGAGATAACCATTACTGCGTGTGCAGACAATGACATGGGGGTGGTAACCGTCCGGGATAACGGTGGTGGCATTCCCGAAAGCGTTCTCGACAAAATATATGAGCCGTACTTTACCACTAAAAGCTCCGGTACCGGCATCGGCCTCTACATGTCCCGAACGATTATAGAGCGTAATATGGGTGGCCGTATTGAAGCACGCAACATCGACGGCGGCAGTGAATTTACCATCCGCATACCACTGGCAGAGGAGTAATATCGGTGACCACACCTTCAATCGATCAGGAGTTTCTTAAAAGCCTTACTGTTCTCTATGTTGAAGATGAGGACGATATCTTCGAGCCGGGAGTCAGACTCATATCCCGCTATTGTGCCACGCTGCTGACCGCCCGTAACGGCCAGGAGGGGCTCGACGTTTTTATCGCCCGCTCTCCCGATCTCATCATAACCGATATCAAGATGCCAACCATGGATGGCCTCACCATGGCCGCAGAAATTCGGAAATTAAGTCACTCCGTCCCCATTGTCGTCGTCACCGCCTTTGAGCAGGTGGATTATCTGATGCGAGCCATTGAGATTGGTGTTAATAAATATGTCGCAAAGCCGGTTAACCGCACCCAACTCAATAATAGCCTGCTGGAATGTGCTCACCAGTTGCGGGTCGAACGGGAGTTGCGTGAAAGTGAAGAATGGTTTCGACAACTCTTTAATGAAAGCCCCGATGCCCATACCCTGCTCCATAATGGCCTGCTTGTTGACTGTAACAGTGCGGCGGAAAGACTGCTTCGCTGCGACCGTGATACTATTTGTGGGCAATCACCGGAAGCGTTCTCCCCCAAATTTCAGCCCGATGGTCGTTCCTCACAGGAAGCTGCCGCAGCCCATGTTGCCGAGGCCATAGCCTCCGGAAGAACCTTCTTCGAGTGGCTCCACCAACGTCCCGATGGCAGCCAGTTTTGGGCGGAGATATCACTGAGTGTCATTGTCAAAAATGGCCGTCAGCTGGTTTTCAGCCGCTGGAGTGACATCAGTGAGCGGAAACAGCTGGAACAGGAGCGGCAGCAGCTGCTGGACGAGCAGAGGATCATCCTTAACAATGCCGGCGTCGGCATCTCGCTGGTGGTTAATCGAAAGCGAAAGTGGGTCAACTCAACTTTCTGCAGCATGTTTGGTTACAGTGCGGAAGAGATGTCCGGGGTCAGTACCAGCCTGATTTACCCTTCACACGAGGAGTATGAGCAGCTTGGTGCCGAGGCGTACGCAACTATTGCAACCGGCGAAACCGTTGTCACCCATAAGCAGCTGAAACGCCGCGATGGCACCCTCTTCACGGCACACATGTGTGGTACCGCCATTGACAGGAACCGTCCACACGAAGGGAGTATCTGGATCTTTACCGATGTCACCCTCCAAAAGGCATTGGAAGACAAACTCCAGCAGAGCCACAATCTGCTGGACTCCCTCTCCCGTCAGATTCCGGGTATGATTTATCAGTGCCAGCGTTTTCCGGATGGGCATTCCTGCTTCCCCTATGCCAGTGATGCCATCAAGGAAATCTATGGGGTAACGCCGGAACAGGTGCGTGAGGACGCCTCCATTATTTTTTCCATCATTCACCCGGAGGACGTTGAATCGGTTGCACTCTCCCTGCGGGGGTCGGCACTAACACTTGAACCGTGGATGTACGAGTATCGCGTGGTAGTGCCGGAGCAGGGGGTGCGCTGGCGGTACGGCTTTGCCCAGCCGGAGCAGATGCCTGACGGCAGTGTGTTATGGCACGGCTTCATTAACGACATCACCGATCAGAAAGTTCTTGAAAACCAGTTAACCGTTTCAACAGAAGCGGCAAACCGGGCAGAATCGCGCCTGCAACTCATTCTCAAGAGCACCGATCAAGGAATCTATGGCATAGATGAAACAGGATGTTTTACCTACATCAACAAGGCTGCTGCACAAATACTCGGGTATCAAAAAAGCGAGCTCATCGGTAAAGATTCACACAATCTCATTCACCACAGTCACCCGGATGGTACGCACTACGCCAGTACCGAATGCCCCATTTACCGGGCTAACGCCGCAGGTACACCGTGCAGTGTTGATACGGAAGTATTATGGCGCAGTGATGGCACCCCCTTTTATGCCGAACTATCATCGTACCCAGTTCACGAAAACGGCCTCTCACGAGGTTCAGTCGTCACCTTTTCTGACATCACCGAGCGGCGCACGCACGAGGCTGAGCTCCTCAAGCTTTCCCGTGCCGTTGAACAGAGCCCGGCGTCGATCATTATGACCAACATCCGGGGGGAGATTGAGTTCGTCAATCCCCGCTTTACCGAATTGACCGGCTATACTCTCGAAGAGGTACTGGGAAAACACCCCGGTTTTCTGGAGTCGGGCGAATCCGATAACAACGTCTACCAGGAGTTGCTGGCAACCATTATGGCCGGTAATACCTGGCATGGTGAGCTGATCAGCAAGCGGAAAGATGGCAGCCTGTTTTGGGAACTCACCTCGGTTTCCCCGGTTCGCAACGGAGCCGATGAGATTGTCCATTATCTGAGTGTCAGTGAGGACATTACCCATAACAAGAAGCTGTTGGAGGAGCTGCACGTAGCAAAAGAGCGTGCCGAAGCGGCCACCCGTGCCAAGAGTACCTTTCTCTCGTCAATGAGCCACGAGATACGCACCCCCATGAACGGCGTCATCGGCATGACCAGCCTGCTGTTTGATACCGACCTCACCCAGGAGCAGCATGACTGTGCCGATACCATCCGCAGGAGCGGCGAAAATCTCCTTGACCTTATAAACGACATCCTTGATTTCTCAAAAATCGAGGCAGGAAAATTAGAACTGGAAATTCTAGAGCTGGATCTCTGCACTATGATGGAGGATACGGCGGAATTACTTGCCCTACGCGCCTCCGAAAAGGGGGTTGAACTGGTCTGTACCGTTGATCCGGCGATTCCGGTGAACCTGAAAGGCGATTCGGGAAGAATCCGCCAGATACTCACCAATCTGGCCGGTAATGCCATAAAGTTCACCAATTTTGGTGAAATAGTCATTAGCGCGTCGCTTGAGGAGGACACGCCTGACTCTGCTACCGTGCTGTTTGCTGTCACGGATAGCGGCATCGGTATTCCGGCCGATCGCCTGGAGGCGGTCTTTGCCCCCTTCACCCAGGCAGAAGGCTCCACCACCCGGAAATTCGGCGGCACCGGGCTTGGTCTGAGCATCTGCAAGCAGTTAACGGAACTGATGGGGGGGCACATTGGCGTCACCAGTGACTATGGTGTCGGTTCCACCTTCAGTTTTACCGTATGCCTTGAAAAACATACCGGTAGCCACGATTCCGGCTCCGGTGTTCCGGAAACGGCAGAGGAGATACGGGGCACCAGAGTTCTGGCCGTTGATGACAATGGCACCTGCCGCTCCCTGTTGACAACCCTGCTTAACCGTTGGGAGTGCAGCGGTGTGGTAGTTGCAGATGCTGAAAGTGCCCTGACGGCCTTACGCCAGGCGGCCGACTCCGGCAAGCCATTTCAGATTATTCTCATTGATATGAAAATGCCTGATATGGATGGTTTTGAATTGGGTCGCCGCATAAAGGCGGATCAGAAATTAGCCGCGATTAAGATGATTATGATGTCCGCTTTCGGTAAATCACGGGATAAGAGCCTCATTGAGCAGACCGGTTTTGACGGTTACCTGAGTAAGCCCCTCCGCCAGAGCAAGCTCCATGACGTTATTGCCCATGTCCATGGGAAGTCGGGAAAATTGGAACGAATAGCAATTCAAACCACCGATGGGGCAGACAATAATCGGCACACCTATCGTCTCCTCTTGGCCGAGGATAATATCATCAATCAGAAGGTGGCCCAGAAAACCCTGAATAACCTCGGCTATAATGTTGATGTGGTGGCAAACGGCCTTGAAGCGGTACGGGCACTGGAACTGTTTAACTACGATCTGGTGCTGATGGATTGCCAGATGCCGGAGATGGATGGCTTTGAGGCCACCGCAGCGATCCGTGATGCCGGTTCCAGGGTACTAAACCACCAGGTCCCCATCATCGCCATGACCGCCAACGCCATGACCGAAGACCGGGACAACTGTCTCCGTGCCGGCATGGATGACTATGTCTCAAAACCGGTGAAAAAAGAGGTCGTTTCCGAGGTGTTGGGCAGGTGGCTGAAGAAAGAGTGACTGTCAGGAACACCTCTGGACTCTTACCAGTGCACCATGGGAGATTGTAGCTCTCAAAAAGCTTAAGGATCTGATGGGTAAGCATGCAGGTAAACTGGTTTTTGACGGTAAGTAATTTTATCATTTTTGACACGTCAGTTTTTATTGACCATTTACGGACAGGCTGCCACCAAGAGCGAATAGACTCTCTTACCTTTAGATCAAAATTACAATCATTTATATTTCCAAATGCTTTGTCACGCGTCGATTTTGTTCTCTTTCATGAGACAGCATAATATCACAACCTAACTATAACTAATCATTATATTTCTAAATAATTTACCACGCGAAGACGCGGAGAAAGCCAACATCTGGAGGCTTTATTAAAATACAAAAGAAGAAAGCCCTTAGTCTTGCCTTGCTTTTCTCCGCGTTCTCCGCGTTCTCCGCGTTATTACAGCATTCCTCTGCAGCACGTATAAAAACATCCCACCCGGCTCCCCGCGTCACCGTAAGAAAAAAAGCTCGTTAGCCTGTCAGAATTCCCCTGCAAATTGCCTAACCACCCTAATTTACAATCTAACGCGTAACAATGTGCCGCCATTGTGAACTTTAGAGCAGGTAGAGCCATAACCTGTCCTACGCCTCTGCACAAAACCACCTATGAAATTCATATTTTATATTGACAGCACCCTTGACCAACGGTATAAGTTTCAACAGTGTGGAAAAAAGTGGAACATTGTGGAAAATAATGCCTAAAGAGTGGTCATGTTCAGGGGAATTTACGATACAACCATAGATGCTAAAGGGCGTACCAGCCTTCCGGCACGTTTCCGTGAAGTTCTTTTCAAAAAACAGGGAGATGGGGGGTTTTACCTCACTAAATCGGGTCCGGTCCCCCTGGACGGAGGGGGCTATAGCTCCGGCCTGCTGATTTTCCCTTACAAAGAATGGACCGAGTTTGTAGAACACTTCCAGAAAAGCCGGGGCTTTACGGCGGATCAACGTAAAAGCATCATGCGCACCATTATTGCACCGGCTCAGGAGTGCAGTGCCGATAAACTCGGGCGCTTTCTGATTCCCCCCTCCTTCCGGAGGGATGCGGCTCTTGAGCGGGATATCCAGTTTGTCGGGACATTGGATCGAATCGAGGTCTGGAGCATGAACGAGTGGGATAAAGTCCGTGCCCAGGATATGAAGAATTTCCCCAATGGCTCTGAGGCTGCTGCCGAGTTGGGGCTCTAGTGAACGAATTTCATCATCTTTCCGTGCTGCCGGGTGAAGTGATCGAACTCCTTAATCCGGTGGACGGCAATCTCTATATTGACGGCACCTTAGGTGGCGGCGGCCATGCCGCACTGATTCTTGAAAAAGCCCCGGCTGCCCGTTTGATCGGTTTCGACCGGGATCCGGCAGCCCTCGTCGCTGCCGCTGCCCGCTTGGCTCCCCATGGTGACCGGGTGCAGCTGGTACATGGCAATTTTTCCGACGTTGCCGATAAACTGGCCTGCCTGGGTGTTGCGGCACTTGATGGTTTCATCCTTGATCTGGGGGTTTCGTCCCACCAGTTGGATACACGGGAGCGGGGTTTCAGTTTTCAACAGGATGCCCCCCTGGATATGCGTATGGATACCACCTGCGGAGATACCGCCGCCGATCTGGTGAACAATCTGCCGGAACAGGAACTTGAGCGGATTATCGGTAACTTCGGGGAGGAGCGGTGGTCAAAACGGATCGCCTCTTTTATCGTGACGGCTCGTACTGAGTCCCCCATTGTAACCACTTTCCGGTTGGTGGATATTATCAAAGGGGCTGTGCCAAAGGCGAAATGGGATGAACGTATCCATCCGGCCACCCGGACGTTTCAGGCATTGCGCATTGCAGTGAATGCCGAACTGGCCAGTCTGGAATCGGGCATGCGGGATGCCCTTGAGCTACTAAACCCCGGCGGACGGGCGGTGATCATCTCCTTTCATTCCCTGGAAGACCGGATCGTCAAACATATTTTCCGGGAATATGCCGAAGGGTGTACCTGTCCCCGACAGTTACCGCTCTGTGTCTGTGGCAGAAAACCACGGGTGAAAATCCTCACCGGGCGGCCGGTAACGGCAACCGGCAGGGAAATCGACGAGAACCCCCGGGCACGCAGTGCCAAATTGCGGGCCGTCGTGAAGTTGTAAGCGCAGGAACCAACAACGTACAAGAAGAGGTCCACACTATGGCACATGCACGAACCACCTATACCAAAGTAGCCGCCCCCCGGGTTCTGAGCGGCATTGAAATTACCCCTCTCCGAATTGACATCTTCAAATATCTGATGATCTGCATGATGGTGTTTACCGTTGTCTCCGTATTCCATGTCTGGTCCCGCTTCAAACTGGTGGATCTCAACCTGCAGATATCTGAAGTCAGTCGCCAGCTCAGTGAGGCGGGACAGGAACAGAAACGTCTCAAACTTGAAGCAGCCTCATTGAAAGCACCGGCCCGCATCGAGGCCATTGCCAAAAATGAATTGGGTATGGCTCTGCCGACCGAACAGCAGGTTATACACGTCAAATGAGTGAAGATCGGGATAAATGGGCACGAGTTCGCATCATTATGATCGGAGTCGTTTTTGGTCTGCTCTTTTTGATAGTGGCGGGACGCTCGTTCTATCTCCAGATTCTTCAGCATGAAAATCTGGTAAAAAAAGCCGACAAACAGCACCAACACCGGGTTGAACTGACGCCGGCCCGTGGCAGTATCCTTGACCGGAACGGCACCACACTTGCCGAGTCGATCCATATGGACTCCTGCTATGCGGAACCCCGGCGCATCAAGGACGTGGACGGCACCGCCGGAGTTCTGGCACCCATTCTCGGCATGCCAAAGAGTGAGCTGGTTTCCCACCTTTCAACCAGTAAGTCGTTCACCTGGGTGGCACGGTGGCTGGCTCCCGAAGTGGCAACCCGCATCAAAAACATGAAACTGCCGGGGATCGGTTTTGCCCCCGAGTCCAAGCGTTTCTATCCGAACATGGAAATTGCGGCCCATGTGGTCGGCTTTACCGGTCGCGACCCCAACGGTTTGGAGGGGATTGAACTCAAATACGACAGTACCATCCTGGGTAATACCGGCTATATGATTACGGAACGGGACGCCCTCGGCAGAAACATTGAGGTGAAAAGCACGGTCATTAAGGATTCGTCACCGGGGAAAAGTGTTATCCTGACCCTGGATAAAACCATCCAGTTCATCGCGGAGAAAGAGTTGGCCAAGGCGGTCACCGACAGTAACGCTAAGGCGGGGATGGCGGTGGTTATGGAATCGGATACCGGCAAAATCCTTGCCATGGCCAATTATCCGACCTTTAACCCCAACGCCTATGCCCGCTATTCACTGGCTCAGTTGCGGAACCATGTGGTCACCGACAGCTTTGAGCCCGGCTCAACCTTCAAGGTGTTCACCATCGCCGCCGCCCTTGATACCAACACCATCAAGCCGACCGATGTCTACAACTGCGAAAATGGCATCTACCGTTTTTCCGGACGAACCATTCATGATGATCACCCCCACTCTCGGCTGAATATTTCCGAGATCATCAAGTATTCCAGCAATATCGGTTCAGCAAAGATTGGCTTCAAGATGGGAGAGGCCAAGCTCTCTTCCTATTTGCGTAACTTCGGTTTTGGGGGGCGCACCGGCATCGACCTGCCGGGAGAATCGCCCGGCAACCTGAAGAAGCATTGGTATGGCATTGACCTGGCCACCATCTCCTTCGGACAGGGGATTTCATTGTCAACCATCCAGTTGGTTACGGCGGTTTCAGCCATTGCCAACGGCGGAACCCTGATGAAACCCTATCTGGTTGAGCAGATACTTGATGATAGTGGCAACCTTGTCCAGAAGTTTGAACCACAGGCGGTGCGACGGGTTATTTCTGCCGATACGGCTCAGAAGGTAACCAAAATGATGGAAACGGTTACCGTTGATGGCGGTACCGGCACAAAAGCGGCTCTTGATGGTTTCCTGGTGGCCGGAAAAACCGGCACAGCCCAAAAGGTTGATCCGGTTACCCGTGCCTACTCCCCCTCAAAACGGGTCGGCTCGTTCGTTGGCTTTGTGCCGGCGGATCGGCCAAAACTGACCATCGCGGTTATTATTGACGAACCCCAGGGGGTTAAATACGGCGGCATTGTGGCAGCTCCGGCCTTCAAGGGGATCGCCCAGAACACGCTGGCCTATTTGAAAGTCCAGCCCAATGTGGCCATTGCTCCGGCAAAACACCCCGCCGCAACCGCAGCCGCAGCCGCAACCGCAGCCAAGAATGTTAAGAGTGTCAAGAGTGTTCCGGAACCGGCCGTTGAAACCGTTGCCGAAGGGGACGAAGAGGAAATGCCGCCGGAGGGGGAGGTTATGCCCAACTTCAGCGGCATGAGCATGCGGCGGGTCTTGCAGGTTATGGAAAAGCGAGGCATTAATATCAGGCTCCTTGGCAGTGGTCGGGCCACCGAACAGAGCCCACCACCCGGACAAAAAATCAGGGGCGTGGGGGAAGTCTGGATCAAGTTCACCCCTTCAGCGTAATGTAGAAAATACCTGCCGTGCCAGCGGCAGGTATTACCATTTTTGAGGAGAACCCATGACACTGAATGATCTGCTCGAAAAAACAGTTGCTACACAAATTCACGGTGACGGTAGCGTGGAGATCACCTCCCTGACCTGCGATTCCCGTGCCGTGTCTCCCGGAACGCTGTTTTTTGCCCTCCGGGGGAGCAAGGTTGATGGTCACCGCTTCATTGCACAGGCGGTAGCTGCCGGTGCCGCCGCCGTGGTTCTTGAAGACGAGACCGCCGCACCGACCACCATCCCCTGGATAAAGGTTCCCGACGGACGTGCCGCCATGGGGCCTCTGGCCGCCCGCTTCCAGGGTGAGCCGACGGCATCCCGACCGCTCATCGGCATTACCGGTACCAATGGCAAAACAACGACGACCTATCTGATCGAAGCAATTCTGGCCGCCGCCGGCATACCGGCCGCAGTGCTCGGCACCATCAGTTATCGCTTCGGAAAAACGACCATTGAGGCCTCCCATACCACACCCGAATCTACCGAGTTGCAGGCGGCCTTTGCCCAACTGGCACACGCCGGTGCCGGGGCGTTTGTCATGGAGGTTTCTTCCCACGCCCTGGAGCAGAAGCGGGTTGACGGCTGTCAGTTTGACGTGGGGATTTTCAGCAATCTGACCCGGGATCATCTGGACTACCACGGCACCATGGAAAGCTATCGGGATGCCAAGGGCAGATTCTTCAGTGAACTGCTGGCGTCGTCACCGGAAAAGCCCCGCCGCCGGGCGGTGATAAACAGGGATGACCCGGCCGGTGCCGAGATGGCTCGCCGCTCCGCCGCCCCGGTGATCACCTTCGGTATGGCCGAGGAGTGGGACGTTCATCCGAAAAACGTCGTATCCACGGTCACCGGCATCCGGGCGACACTGGTGACACCAGCGGGCGAGTTTGACATAGCATCCCGGCTTCTGGGCCGTTTCAATCTGTCCAATATTCTGGCGGCGGTTGCCGCCGGTGTGGCCCTTGAGCTGCCGCTTGCCGCTCTCCAAGAGGGCATTGAACAGCATCAGACCGTGCCGGGGCGAATGGAACGGGTGGCAAACGGAGCCGGTGTCACCTGTCTGGTCGATTATGCCCATACGGGAGATGCCCTGGAGAATGTACTTGCCACCGTAGGAGAAATTGCTACGGGAAAGATCATTACCGTTTTTGGCTGCGGCGGAGACCGTGACAACGGTAAACGGCCAATTATGGGAAGTATTGCCGCCACCATGAGCGATTTGGCAATTGTCACCTCCGACAATCCCCGCACCGAGGAACCGGGAACGATTCTGGCACAGATCCGTGCCGGCATCGAGCCGTTGGCAATCCGGGAGTATGGACTCTCCGAATTATCAGACGGCTTTGCAGAAAAGGGCTTTGTCCTGGTGGAAAACCGCCGGGAGGCCATCGGGCTGGCAATCGCCCTTGCACGCCCCGCAGACATTGTACTTCTGGCCGGTAAAGGGCACGAAGATTACCAGATTATCGGCACCGAGAAACACCATTTTGATGACCGGGAGGAGGCTGCTGCCTTCTTTACGAAGAAAGTTATCCCATGTTCTCAACCAACGAAATAGCCGGTGCTGTCGGCGGCCGCATCATCGGAGATGCCACCATCGCTATCACCGGAATATCTACCGATTCACGCACCGTCGCGCCGGGAGAGCTGTTTGTCCCCCTGCGGGGGGAACGGTTTAACGGCCATGATTATATTGCAGACATCGCTTCCAAGGGGGTTGCCGCAGCTCTTGTGGAAGAACAGTGGCTGAAGAGTCATGCCATCCCCGGGTCGCTTACGGCGATTGTCGTCAAAAACAGCTTGCGGGCACTGGGTGACCTGGCCGCCCACTGGCGTCGGAAATTTACGGTGCCGGTCATTGGTGTCACCGGAAGTAACGGTAAAACAACCGTCAAAGAGATGATTGCAGCCATTCTCGGGCAGACCGGCCCCGGCCTCAAAACCGCCGGTAATCTCAACAACCTGATTGGCCTGCCCCACATGCTGTTCAAGCTGCGCCCCGAGCACCGCTGGGCGGTTCTGGAAATGGGCATGAGCGAACCGGGCGAAATTGATCGTCTGGCGGCCATTGCCGCACCACAGGTCGGTATCGTCCTCAATGCCCTTCCGGCCCATCTCCAGAGCATGGGGAGCGTGGAGGCGGTCGCCGCCGCCAAGGGGGAACTGTTCCACCGTATTGCCGCCGGCGGCTTGGCCATCGTTAATGCCGATGATTCGCGGGTTGCGTCCCTCTCCCAGAACGCCTCTGCCCGCCGCATCAGCTTTGGCATCGACCGGGGAGAGGTGCGCGCTCGGGAAATCGAATCCCTGGGACTGGACGGCCAGCGTTTTCTGTTGGTCACCCCCGGTGGCCAGGCGACGGTGCATCTGAAAGCCTGCGGTCGCCACAATATTTACAATGCGCTGGCGGCGACCGCTGCCCTGCTGGAAAAGATCGAACTGCCGGTTATCGTCGCCGGGCTAGAGGCTTTTGCCCCCTATAAGGGGCGTTTCCAGATAGAACGGCATGACCGGTTTACCCTGATTGATGATAGTTACAATGCAAATCCGGCCTCCACAAAGGCGGCACTGGAAACCCTCTCCACCATTGCCACACCGGGGCATCGGGTTGCCGTGCTTGGTGATATGCTGGAACTGGGCAGTGGCGAAGAGGAGGCTCACCGGGTCATTGGTGCCATTGCTGCCCGCACCGTGGATCGGCTCTACCTGAAGGGGGGGCTGATGACCACCTCAGCCCGCACGGGTGCCCTCGAAGCGGGCATGGCTCCCGAAGCCGTCATCTGTTGTGCGGAACATGGCGAGCTTGCCGGGCAACTCTACCACTCCCTCAAAAATGACGATGTCATTCTGCTCAAGGGATCACGGGGCTTGACCATGGAAAAAGTGGCAACTGAACTGCACCATCTGCTTAAAGGGGAATAGCCCATGCTGTATCATCTGTTTTTTCCACTGGCCACCAATATTAAGCTGTTCAATATTTTTAAGTATCTAACGTTCCGCACCATCTACGCCATGATTACGGCACTTTTGGTCTGTTTTGTCCTGGGCCCCTGGTTCATCCGCCGCCTTGAGCGGATGCAGGCCCGTCAGGTAATCCGTACCGACGGTCCCGAATCACATTTACAAAAGCAGGGCACCCCGACCATGGGGGGGGTCATCATCCTGGCGGCCATTGTCTTTCCGACCCTGCTCTGGGCTGATTTGACCAACCAGTATATCTGGCTGACACTCTTTATCACCATCGGCTACGGTCTCATCGGCTTTGTGGATGATTATAAGAAGGTGGTTGAAAAGAATACCAAGGGGTTATCTGCCCGTCAGAAAATGTTCTGGCAGGTACTGCTGGCCGGAGCGGTGGCAACCTTTTTATTCCTCAAGCCGGGCTTCAACGAAGAGCTGTTTTTCCCGCTCTTCAAGAACTTTCACCCCGATCTCTGGATCTGGTTCATCCCCTTTGCCACGCTGGTGATTGTGGGGGCAAGTAATGCCGTCAATCTGACGGATGGCCTGGATGGTCTGGCCATCGGTCCGGTGGCTATCAACGCCGCAACCTATATGCTCTTTTCCTATATCGCGGGACATGCCACCCTCTCCGCCTATCTGCAAATTCCCCGGGTTATCGGTGCCGGTGAGCTGGCCGTACTCTGTGGTGCCATGGTCGGGGCCGGGCTCGGTTTCCTCTGGTTCAATTCCTATCCAGCCGAGGTTTTCATGGGTGATGTGGGTTCGCTCTCCCTGGGGGGAACCCTTGGTACTATTGCAGTATTGACAAAACAGGAAATTTTGTTGGTAATTGTGGGGGGGATTTTTGTCATTGAGGCTCTGTCGGTGATTTTTCAGGTTGGCTCCTATAAATACCGGGGCAAACGGATTTTCCGCATGGCTCCTATCCACCACCATTTTGAATTAAAGGGTGTTGCCGAACCAAAGATCATTGTCCGTTTCTGGATTATCACGATCATTCTGGCACTGGTGGCTATTTCGACACTGAAGATGAGGTAGGTAGTTTATCATGGAATTGAAGAATAAAAACATCTTGGTGGTTGGTCTGGCAAAGACCGGTGTGGCCTGTGCCCGCTATGCGGCAGCCCGGGGAGCGCGGGTGACCGTTACCGATATGCGCAGCGAGACAGCACTTGCCGGAGCACTGGCCGAACTGGCAGGGTATGCCATTATCCGGGAACTGGAACGGCATGACGAAGCCACCTTTCTGGCCAGTGACCTGATTGTGGTCTCCCCCGGTGTGCCGATGGATCTGCCACCGCTGGTTGCCGCACAGGCAGCGGGGCGGGAAATTGTCAGTGAAATCGAGTTGGCAGCCCGGGGCATTGATGTACCGCTTGCCGCTATTACCGGCACTAACGGCAAAACGACGACCACCACCATACTGGGTGAAATTTTTAAACAGAACGGCTACCACACCTATGTGGGCGGGAATATCGGCACACCGCTCATTGACCTGGTGGCATCCCGCCAGTTGGTGGATCAGGTGGTGGCAGAGATCAGTTCATTCCAGCTGGAATGGATCAGCACCTTTCGCCCCACCGTGGCGGCACTGCTCAATCTGAGTGAAGATCATCTGGACCGGTACCCGGACTACCACTCCTACGTGGCGGCCAAACTGCGGATTTTTGAAAACCAGACGGAAGACGATTTTGCCGTGGTCAACCGGGATGACGAGCTGGTCTGGCACCATGCGGGGAAACTTTCGGCCACCCTGTTTCCCTTCAGTCGCCGCCATGAACTTGATGAAGGAATATTTTACAAGGATGGCGTGATCACCTACCGTCATAACGGCCATGAGGAGTGTTTCCCAACCGCAGCACTCCGCGTGCAGGGGGTACACAATCTGGAAAACATCATGGCCGCCACCGCCTGCGCCCTCTTGCTTGGATGCCGTCCCGACGAGACCTTTGAAAGCATTCTCTGTTTCGAGGCACTCCATCACCGCATGGAGTTTGTCCGGCAGGTCAATGGGGTCAGCTATTACGAAGACAGCAAAGCCACCAACGTGGGAAGTGTGGAAAAAGCCCTGGAGAGCTTCACCGGCATCACGCTCATTGCCGGTGGCAAGGACAAGGGGGGGGCCTACGCCCCACTGGCACCGCTGGTACGGGAGCGAGTCAACCATCTGGTGCTCATCGGTGAGGCGGCCGACCGCATGGAGCAGGAACTGGGCTCATTGACCATGACACTGCGGGCGGCAACCATGGAAGAAGCGGTGCTGACAGCAGCACGGCTCACAGCACCAGGGGGTACGGTGCTGATGTCGCCGGCCTGTTCCAGTTTTGACATGTTTCGGGATTATGAAGAGCGGGCCCAGCGGTTCATCGCAGCGGTAAAGGCGTTATAAATGTTTAAGAAACTGGAAGAATATGATTTGGTAATCATGCTGATGGCCATAGCACTCACCTGCTTCGGGGTGGTGATGGTCTATTCCGCCTCTTCCGTAATGGCGGCCAAGCGGTTCAATGACGGTTTCTTCTTTCTGAAACGCCAGGGGATTTTTGCCCTGCTTGGCTTTGCCCTCATGCTCGGCACCATGCGGGTCAATTACCAGTTTTGGCGTAAACTTGCCACACCAATTTTGCTGGGCTGTATCGTGCTGCTGGTGATGGTGATTATTCCGGGCATCGGCGGCAGTGCCGGTGGTGCCTCCCGCTGGATCAGACTGCCCGGTTTTAATCTGCAGCCGTCGGAGATTGCCAAGATTGCCCTGATTATGTATATGGCCTACTCCCTTGACCGGAAGCAGGACAAGATCAAACAGTTGGGAGCCGGTTTTGTGTCGTATATGCTGATTTTGCTGGTGATGCTCGGTCTGCTGCTCAAACAGCCGGACATGGGTTCTGCCCTGACCCTGGCGGCGGTCGCCATTATCATGCTGTTTTCCGCCGGCACCCGGCTGATCTACATCATCTCAATTGTATTGATGTCCATGCCATTCATCTATTTTCTGGTCATGAACGTGGCCTACCGAAAGCGACGTATTCTGGCGTTCCTTGACCCATGGCAGGATCCGCAAAACAGCGGCTTCCAGATTATCCAGTCCTGGTTGGCACTCGGCACCGGGGGCGTTTTCGGGCAGGGACTTGGCGAAGGGAAACAGAAGCTGTTTTATCTGCCGGAGGCTCATACGGACTTTATTCTGGCGGTGGTTGGTGAGGAACTGGGGTTCCTCGGGGTAATCGTCATTGTCGGCATGTTTTTGCTACTGGTGCAGCGAGCCATGCGGATTGCCATCGCCGCTCCCGACCCCTTCGGTCGTTTTCTCGCCCTGGGCATTGCGGTGCTGTTCGGCATTGAGGCCACGGTTAATATGGGGGTCGTCACCGGTCTGCTGCCGACCAAGGGGCTGGCACTCCCCTTTATCAGCTATGGGGGGAGTTCCCTGCTCATAAGTCTGTTTGCCGTCGGCATACTACTTAATATTTCATTGGGTCTGAAGCTTTCCCCACTCACTCTCAAGGAGGAGCCATGAGATTGATCATTGCCGGTGGGGGCACCGGTGGCCATCTGTTTCCCGGCATCGCCGTCGCCGAAGAGTTTCTCTCCCGTGACACGGCCAACCGGGTGCTGTTTGTCGGCACCGAACGGGGCATTGAGGCACGGGCGGTACCCGCCGCCGGATATGGTCTGGAACTGATTTCCGCCGCCGGTATACGGGGTAAGGGGTTTCTCAGCCAACTCAAAGGAGCAGCACTTATGCTCTACGGTTATGGCCAATCCCGAAAGATCCTCAAGGAATTTCGCCCTGACATGGTGCTGGGAGTTGGTGGCTACGCCTCATTGCCCATGGTGCTTGCAGCCCGTGGCATGGGGATTCCCCGCTTCGTTCATGAGCAGAATGCCATTCCGGGACAGACCAATCGTTTGTTGGCACGCTTTGCCAGCAAGGTCTTTATTACCCTGGAGGAGTCAGCACGTTATTTTCCATCGGCAACCACCCAATTGACCGGCAATCCGCTGCGGCGGCAGATTCTGGACATGGTAGACCAGGTCGCCGCCGGTGGCACACCGGGCAACAAGCAGCGTGACGACCGGCTTCACCTCTTTATCTTTGGTGGCAGTCAAGGTGCCCACGCCCTTAATGCCGCCATGGTTGGGGCACTACCACTGCTGCGGGAGAGCGGAGTTAAACTTGCCATTATCCACCAGACCGGTGAAAAAGAGTGCACTGACGTTCGTGAAGCATACCGGACTGCCGGGGTTACAGCGGAGGTTACCCCGTTCATTACCGATATGGCGGCACAGTATGCCGTTGCCGATCTGATTATCTGCCGAGCCGGAGCCACCACCATTGCCGAGGTGACCGCATGCGGCAAGGCATGCCTGTTCATCCCGTTTCCCCATGCGGTTGACGACCATCAGCGCCGTAATGCCGAGGCACTGCTCAAAAAAGATGCCTGTTTCATGATGCTGGAGCGGGAGTTGACCGGTGAATCACTGGCCGGTGCCATCAGTACCCTGGCGGCGGATCCGACACTGGTTCGCACCACGGGAGATTTGGCTCTTGGTCTGGCACGACTTGATGCGGCGAAAATTATTGTTGATGAAATGACGAATGCACTTTGACCATGAGAGGTTGTTTCCATGTACGGTAAAATAGATAAAATCCATTTCGTCGGCATTGGCGGTATCGGCATGAGCGGCATCGCCGAGGTGCTCCTTAATCTGGGCTACAAGGTATCCGGTTCTGACCTGCGCTCTTCTGATATCACCGAGCGGCTCGCCTCCCTCGGAGCAGAAATCGGCATCGGCCACAAAGCGGAAAATTTGACCGATGTGGACGTGGTGGTCATCTCTTCGGCTGTCCATGAAGAAAACCCGGAAGTGGTGGAAGCACACCGACTCCATGTACCGGTGATTCCCCGTGCCGAAATGCTGGCAGAACTGATGCGGATGAAATACGGCATCGCCATCGCCGGAACCCACGGCAAAACCACCACCACCTCCATGGGAGCGGCCATTCTGGGACACGCCGGCATCGATCCGACCATTGTCATCGGCGGCAAGCTGAACGCCATCGGCACCAACGCCCAGATCGGTCAGGGTAAATTCCTCTTGGCTGAGGCCGACGAATCCGATGGCTCGTTTCTGCTGCTCTCACCCACCATCGCCGTGGTCACCAATATTGATGCCGACCATCTGGATCACTATTCCGGCATCGAAGAGATCAAGGATACCTTTGTGGAGTTTATCAACAAGGTGCCCTTTTACGGCCTGGCCGTACTCTGTCTGGACGATAAAAATATCCGGGAAATACTCCCCCGGGTTAAAAAACGCTACATGACCTATGGTCTGTCGGCTCAGGCCGATATCCGTGCCACCCATGTGCGCCATGACGGCTTCAAAACCTCTTTCATCGCCCATTTCAAAGGGTATCGCCTGGGGGAGGTCACGTTCCCCATGCCCGGCCCCCACAATGTGCTGAACGCCATGGCTTGCATCGCCGTGGCGCTGGAACTGGACATCCCCTTTACCGCCATTCAGGAAGGGTTTGCCGCCTTCAGCGGTGTGGGACGCCGCTTTACGGTTAAGGGAGAGCCACGGGGTATCATGGTGGTGGACGATTACGGTCACCATCCGGCAGAAATCAGGGCCACCCTTGCGGCGGCACGGCAAGGGTGGCCAGAGCGGCGTATCGTGGCGGCTTTTCAGCCCCATCGCTATACCCGTACCCATGAACTGTTTGATGAATTCGTTACCGCCTTCTATGATGCCGACGTGCTGGTACTGACCGATGTCTACGCCGCCGGAGAGCCCCCCATCGAGGGTGCCACCGCCGAACGACTGGCCACCGAGGTACGACGTCACGGCCAGAAGGATGTGACCTGGATCGGCAACCGGGAGCAGATTCCGGCCCATCTGGCGGCGATTGTGCGGGAAGGGGATATAGTAATTACCCTTGGTGCCGGTAACATCTGGCAGCAGGGAGAAACATTGGTATCACTGTTACAGCAGTAACCTTGGGGGAAATGGTGATAATCCTCAGCAGGGAGTCCGACATACCGTATCGCGGAGAATTGCTGCGTAACGAAGCGATGGAACGTCATACGTCCCTGAAAACGGGAGGCCCTGCCGATTATTTTGCCATCCCCGAAGACACTGACGACCTGTGTGCCCTGCTTGTGTGGCTCCGTCGAGAAGAAATCCCCTTTATGACCATGGGCAGAGGCTACAACCTGCTGGTGCGGGATCGTGGCATTCGGGGCTGTGTGATTTCCCTTGAGAAGTTGAGCCGGATTACTCTGGCTGACAACCACGTGGTTCAGGCGGAGGCGGGGGCTGAAAACCTGACGGTGGTTCGTTTTGCCCAGCAGCACGGGTTGGGAGGAATCAGCTTCATCTCCGGGATTCCGGGGACCATCGGCGGTGCCCTGACCATGAATGCCGGTGCCTACGGGCAGGGTATTCTGCCCCACACGGAACGCCTGACCCTGCTGCGTAACGGAGCGGTACTCTCACTTTCCCGGGGTGAGTTTGAGTACGGGTATCGTCGACTGTCACTGAAAGACGGTGACATCGTGCTTGCCGCTCAATTCAGCCTCTCCCCCTGTGATGCCGGAGTCGTTGAAGAGGCTATCCGCAAGGATGTAGAGTTGCGCCGTACCAAGCACAACGTGGGTTTTCCCAGTGCCGGATCATTCTTTAAAAACCCCTCCGGCCAGGCCGCCTGGAAACTGATAGATGCCGCCGGTCTCCGGGGAACAGCCGTCGGCGGTGCGCTGGTGTCGGAGGTACATAGTAATTTTCTGGTAAATGCCGGTGGTGCCACCACCGGAGATTTTCTTACACTGGCGGCGCTGATAAAAAAACAGGTTTTTGCAATATCCGGCGTGACACTTGAGGAAGAAGTGCGTATAGTGGGCGAAATTTAACGTATACTTTCTCAGCTGTGCCCACATAAGGCAGTTTATATGAACAAAACCAGAAAAATTGGTGTGTTGTACGGTGGGCTTTCGGCCGAACGGGATGTCTCCCTGAAGAGCGGTGCTGCGGTACACGCTGCCCTTAGTGCTGCCGGTTACCAGGCGGTGCTGATAGATGTCGGTCGTGACCTGGTAGAAGTGCTGAAGCGGAAAGAGGTGCAGGTCGCTTTTATCGCTCTCCATGGCCGGTACGGTGAGGATGGTTGCGTACAGGGCATATTGGAACTGCTGCAGATTCCCTACAGCGGCTCCGGTGTGCTGGCCAGTGCTTTGGCGATGCACAAACTCTACAGCAAACGGGTCTTTGCCGCCAGTGGCATCCTGACCGCACCGTTTCGTTGCTATGGGCGCACCGAGCCGGTCGTACTGTCCGACCTCCCCTTTGGTCTGCCGGTGGTCGTCAAACCGGTACAGGAAGGCTCTTCGGTAGGGGTGTCGATTGTCAGGGAGGAATCCCAGTTGACGGAGGCTCTCGCATCAGCCTTTCGCCACGACGAAGAAATTCTGGTGGAGCAGTACATCAAGGGGCAGGAGGTACAGGTCGGCATCCTTGATGACCAACCGATCGGTGCCATTGAGATCGTGCCAAAAAATGAATTTTATGACTTTGAAGCCAAGTACAGTGACGGCATGGCGGAGCATCTGTTCCCCGCCCGTCTGAAACCGGCTCTCTACGAAAAAGCCCTGCAGGTAGGCCTCGCAGCTCACCGTTCTCTGGGGTGCCGTGGGTACAGTCGAGTCGATCTACTGGTAACGGAACAGGGTGACTGCTATGTTCTGGAAGTAAATACGCTTCCCGGCATGACCGCCCTCTCGCTGCTGCCGGAAATTGCCCAAAAGGGAGCAGGCCTCTCTTTTGAAGCCCTTGTGTCACGCATTATTGAAACAGCAGCACTCACAACAAAGGTAAGCTAAACCGTGCGGGATTTTTCCAAATTATCACAGCAACGGAAGGTTGCGCCCAACAAGATCAAGGTGCAGCGCAAGCCCGTTGATTATAAAAAATACCTGAAGCCGCTCAAGTATGCCGCTGCCGGGCTGGCACTGCTTGCCCTTGCGACTGGCGTGGTCTATGGTGGCTACCGTGCGGTTAATGCCATCTCCTTGTTCTCGCTCAAAACGCTGGACGTTTCCCCCTGCAAGCATCTGACCAGGGAGGAAATCGTCGGCCTGGCGGGGGCGGAACCTGGCAAGGATCTGCTCCGAATGAATCTGAAAGTTATCGGCGAGCACATCCTCCAAAACCCCTGGGTGGAAACCGTGCGGGTGAACCGTTATTTTCCTGACACCATTTCCATTACCGTTGTAGAGCGAGAACCGCTCGCGATCGTCAACATGGGGTTTATCTATTATCTGGATAAAAAAGGCTCGGTTTTCAAGGTACTTAATCAGGGAGACAAGCTGGACTTCCCGGTGATCACCGGCTTCCGCGAAGACGATCTCACCAGTGACCCCAAGGGCACGAAAGAAGCACTGGAAGCCACCTGTCAACTCCTGAAAATATTACGGGAAAAGGGTGCATTTATTCTTGCGGATGTATCGGAGATTCATTACGATAAAGGATACGGCTTTACACTGTTTACCGCCTCCGGAGCACTTCCCGTGAAGGTCGGTTCCGATGATTTCAACGCAAAGGTTGAACGTTTTGCCAAGATTTACCGGGATCTGCTGGTACAGTTACCAACAATTCACTACATTGATCTTGACTATAAAGACAAGATAATCGTTAAAAAAAGCTAGTTTACAGCTTATTTCTTATAACAGGCAGGGGGGAGTAGTATGTCAGCAACCAAACGGGATAATCTGATTGTCGGTCTTGACATCGGCACCACCAAAATTTGCGCCATCGTCGGGAATCTTACGGAAGAGGGCATTGATATCGTCGGCATCGGCACCAGCCCCTCCAGCGGTCTCCGTAAAGGGGTGGTCATCAATATAGAGAGCACGGTCGGTGCCATCAGAAAAGCCATTGAAGAGGCGGAACTGATGGCCGGATGCGAGATCAAGTCCGTGTACGCCGGCATTGCCGGTGGCCATATCAAAGGGCTTAACTCCAACGGTGTCATTGCCATCAAAAATCGTGAGGTTTCCCAGGAAGATGTGCGACGGGTTATTGATGCCGCCAAGGCGATCAATATTCCCATGGATCGGGAGGTTCTGCACATTCTGCCCCAGGAGTTCATTATTGATGAGCAGGATGGTATCCGCGAACCGCTTGGCATGAGTGGCGTACGGCTGGAAGCAAAGGTTCACATTGTAACCGGAGCCGTGGCCAGTGCCCAGAATATCGTCAAATCGTGCAACCGTGCCGGGCTGGATGTGGCCGACATTGTCTTGGAACAGTTGGCCTCATCACATGCGGTACTATCGGACGATGAGAAGGAGCTGGGGGTCTGCATGGTGGATATCGGTGGGGGAACCACGGATATTGCCATTTTTGCCGATGGAGCCATCAAATACACCTCGGTCATCTCCCTGGGGGGAAATCAGCTGACCAACGACATCGCCGTCGGTCTCCGCACCCCCTTTGCCGAAGCAGAGAAGATCAAACAGAAATACGGCTGCTGCCTGGCCTCGCTGGTGGGCAAGGAAGATAAAATCGAGGTGCCAAGTGTGGGGGGCCGCAAGCCCCGTGAGCTGTCGCGCAACGTGTTGTGCGAAATCCTCGGCCCCCGCATGGAAGAAATATTCGCCCTGGTCAATCGGGAAATAATGAAATCCGGCCTTGAGGACTCCATCGCTTCAGGTGTGGTTATCACCGGTGGTTCCAGTATCCTTGAGGGGATTCCTGAGCTTGCTGAACAGATTTTTAACCTGCCGGTACGGCGCGGCCTGCCCCAGCGAATCGGCGGCCTGACCGACGTGGTAAAATCACCGGTCTATGCCACTGGCGTCGGGCTTGTCGTATATGGCAGTCGTAATGCAACGATACGGGAATTCCCCACCGGCAAAAACGACGAAAAGCTCTTCGGCTCGGTTTTCGGACGGATGAAGGGATGGTTCCGCGAGTTTTTCTAACAGTCTGAAGGGGTTGCCGGAAAGTTATCCACCGGTTGCTCCGGTTGCCGCATCCATCACGTTGTCAGAGCCGCCATTACCACTTGAACGGGGCTAACGCCTAACAGTCTGTTTTTTAAAGGACGCCGTTTTTCATCAAAAAAATATTATTTTTTCCTTTGTTTTTTGGTCAAATTGAGGTTACATTTCTCCGGCCAAAGGAGTATTTTTTTCGCTACACAACAGGAGAAGGGAGAACACATGTTTGAATTTGATGATACCATAGAGCAAAGTGCCGTCATTAAAGTTATCGGAGTTGGAGGTGGTGGTGGTAATGCTGTCAACACCATGATTTCCAGCTCAATACATAAAGTTGATTTCATTGTTGCCAATACCGATGCCCAGTCCCTCAGGATCTCGAAAGCACCGGTAAAACTCCAGCTTGGCCGTGAGCTTACCAAGGGTCTTGGTGCGGGCTCCAAGCCCGAAGTCGGTACGGCAGCCGCCCTTGAAAACAAGGAGCAGCTTGCCGAAGCCATCAAAGGTGCCGACCTGGTCTTTATTGCCGCCGGTATGGGGGGGGGCACCGGTACCGGTGCGGCTCCGGTCATTGCCGAAGCGGCTCGTGAAACCGGCGTACTGACTGTCGGCGTGGTCACCAAGCCGTTTACCTATGAAGGAAAATCCCGTTCCGTACTTGCTGACCAGGGGATTGCCGAACTGAAAAAGCATGTTGATTCACTTATCATTATTCCTAATGATCGTCTTATCAGCCTTGCCAGCAAAAACATATCACTGTTTGACGCCTTTAAACCGTCTGACGATGTCCTTCGGCAGGCCGTTCAGGGGATTTCCGAACTGATTACCTCCACCGGCTTAATGAATCTGGACTTTGCTGACGTTAAAACCGTCATGAGCGTTCGCGGCATGGCCATGATGGGCATCGGCCTCGGCGCTGGTGACAATCGGGCTGCCGACGCGGTTAATAATGCCATTTCAAGCCCGCTGCTCGAAGACAACGACATTTCCGGAGCTAAAGGGGTGCTCGTTAATATCACCGGCTCCGGCTCCATGACCATGGATGATTACAACACGGTAAACCGTATTGTTCATGAAAAAGTTCACGAAGAAGCCAACATCAAGATTGGTGTGGTACGTGATGACGAAATGGGTGACAACATCAAAGTAACAGTTATTGCCACCGGCTTCGGTGACCGTTTTGACGTAGAGAAGGGGCGTGACCATGGGAAACTCCGCATGACCACCCTGGCGGACAAGCATGTGGCAAGTCCCGCATCCCTTGATCGCCCAACTTTTGTTCGTGACCGCGAAAAGGTAGAGAATGTAACCCGTCTCCGTCCAGTGGTCTCGTTTAATGACGATGATGACGATCAATACGACATCCCGACCTTCCTGCGTAAATCTGTCGACTAAATTTCGTTCGTGTCTTACGTGAGGGGGGGCAGGTGCCCCCCTCAGTTTTTATCTTCTCTTTCCCCCTTTTTTAACAACTCTTAAAATTTATCTGGACGAATGACAAACTCTCCCGTATTTTGTCTCGCTGTATATTATCACTTTACCCATAATGAGAGGCAGACCAATGGCACAGGCAGAAAGAGGCAACACCGTAACAATTAATTTCACCGGAACCCTGGATGATGGAACCGTATTCGACTCAACGCTGGAAGATGCCGAATGTAACGAAGATGAATGCTGTGACGAAGGGTGTGAAGATGGCTGCGAAGATGATGAATGCGGCTGTGGCGGCCACGAAAGCGGCCCCATGACCTTCATCCTGGGCGAAGAAATTCTCTTCCCGCAGATTGATGCCGCCATTGTCGGCATGGCTCCCGGGGAGAAAAAAACCGTCAAGATCGCCGCTGCCGACGCCTTCGGTGAGTATGACAAAGAGAAAGTGTTCACCGTACCCCGTAGTGAGCTTCCAGAGGATCTGATCCCGGAAGTGGGTGATGAACTGTGCCTTTCCAATGATGACGACGAAGAGCTGGAAGTTACGGTTCTGGAAGCCGGCGAAGACCAGGTAACCTTTGACGCCAACCACCCACTGGCAGGCGAAGATGTCACCTTTGAGATCGAGCTGGTCAGCATCGGTTAGTCATCAGGCTGATGGTTTCCTGTAACAAAAAAAACGGCTTGCGGGCCGTTTTTTTTGTGGTGATTTCTCTGACTCTCATAGATTTCCTCTCCTTTCACGTAAAAAAATGATAAAATTGAACAAATACACCACAGACCAAATCGAAATAAATATAAAGTGGCTCAAGAAATTTTCATCAAGCCGTTTACCTTTAATGGTCGCATCAAAACCGATGGATATATCCTTTTCTTTACAATCAAGACTCCAAATCCGAAACCGATCGTGCAATGTCCAGCGTAATGGGGCTCCCTTTACTGTCGCCAGACATACTGGTAATGCTTTCCGCTGCTGATCAGATATTCCTGGCTTTTTGCAGCACGTCATCGTTCGGGGCGTTGAAAAATAAACCATTTCCCTTAAGGACTCAATCAACGTGACCTCAGCCGGAGTGACACCGTGTACGACGTAGACACCAGGAGTTAATCCATATATTTTGTCGCTTTCTCAATAGATAAAACCAAACAGCCACAGCGGTATGCGCCTGCCATGCCCCGTTTCGATATTGTCCAGTGCCAGCCAGGCATTGTTAACCCCCGTAATCTGACCGCCATCCTTGTTCTTGCCCCCGATCTCAAAGGTAATGGTATCATCAACCAGAAAATCTCCCCTGGCTGGCACTGAGACGCTATGTGTCGTACGGAGCATGGCAGCAAAAAAAGTCTCCCTCATGGCACCACTATTCGGCTCATGGGTGCGTTGAAAGGGCATGATAGAGATTGGGGTTATTCAGGTAGATCTTCTCCGGTTTTTCCATTTGACGTAAACCTTAACTGGCTTGTCAAGGGTTCTAAAAACTGAAGCCGGCAGACTGCAGCCGGAAACTACAACATCGAGACATTGCTTATTTCACCCGCAGGTTGTCTCACTAACCCCGGCCACCTCAGTACAGCAGCATGTAGTACTCTTCATTGAACATGACACAAACCTCCATTTGGTGCTTGTTTATCCTTCAACGCGAATTCGGCTCGCCACATCACTAAAGAAGTCATGGGACCAGAGAGCGAGCATCTGTTGATCCTTGATGAACGGCACCACGTCTTTACAGGCTTGATTCACATCCAGCCGATCGATTGCCTCGAACAACAAATCTGAGAACGCTACAGGTGAAAGACTCAGTTCACCGCTCCAGTGACCGGTCTGACGCATCCGCTGTTCAAGGTGGCCAAGGTTAAGTTGGGGATGATTAGCGGCATACCAGACAAGATCGTACCAATCGCGGCCCTTAACCCGGTTCTTCCACTTGCGGAAAAGGATCGCATGCATCTTGCCGGCAAATAGGTCCGGGAGCGAATAGCTCCGTACGGCAAACGGTATCGGTTGTAGCAGATAGCGGGTCTGAGTGCTGAATCCGGGCGGCGGGTCCGTATCCACCGCGATCTTCACCTTCAGCACCTGCCCTGCTGCAACCTGTCCCGTAAGCTCTTCTCCGGCCTCGATGACCAG
>CAIRBT010000059.1 GCA_903876875.1 uncultured Geobacteraceae bacterium | reverse complement strand
TCCAACTTTTCCAATATCGTGAAGCGGTGCTGAGATAGAGAGCGATCGAACGGTATTTTTCTCAAAATAATCTTTGAATCGGGGGTGGTTCTTTAGATATTCGGCGAGCAGCGAGATGTATAATTGGGTTCGTCGGAGATGCTGACCAGTCTCCATATCCCGGTATTCAGCCAGAATACCAAGTCCATAAATGGCTGAATCCTGAGTAAGGGTCAATTCTCTGGTTCTCTCTTGAATGAGGTCTTCTAACCGGTCGCGATGGCGTTTCAATTCAAGGTGATTGCATACCCGGGCTTTGACCAGGTCGGGACTGAACGGTTTGGTAATATAGTCAACTGCACCCAGCCCCAATCCTTTTTTTTCATCGTCAGCTTTCGACAGAGATGTGATAAAAATGACCGGAATAGATCTGGTGACGTCGTTTTCCTTAAGTCTGGCACAGACTTCATAACCATCCATTCCTGGCATAGTTATGTCGAGAAGGATAATATCCGGCCGTGGTTTAAGAGAAGCAAGTTGAATTGCTTTCTGGCCGTCTGTCGCAGTGATGATAGCATATTCTTCATGGAGTGTTTCAGTAAGTACCTGTATATTAACCTTTGAGTCGTCCACAATAAGGATTTTTTGCCGCCGCACTTCACTACCCATGAGCAATTCCCCCTTACAGCGCATCCATAATGGCGCGTGGAATCATCTGAAGCTGCATAATTTTGTCGACGCCACCCATTTCAATGGCTTTTTTGGGCATACCGAACACAATACTACTCGCTTCATCCTGAGCAAATGTTTTTGCCCCATTTTCATACATTTCCTTCAACCCCCGGGCGCCATCCTCACCCATACCGGTAAGGATGATACCCATGGCATTTTTACCCGCATATCGTGCAACTGACCGGAACAGAATATCAACGGCTGGCTTCACATAGTTAACTGCCGGGCCATCGGATAATTCAATATGATACATGGCACCATTGCGGATAATGGCCATGTGCCGACCGCCAGGAGCAATGTAAACGCAGCCCCTCTCAATCCGGTCACCATGAGTCGCCTCTTTTACGGAGACCCGGGAAAACTCGTCCAGTCGTGCGGCAAAAGATTTAGTAAAGAGAGGTGGCATGTGTTGTACTACAACAATTCCGGGAACTGATTCCGGTAATGCAGTAATAATTTCGGTAAGCGCCTGCGTCCCACCGGTTGAAGCGCCGATGGCGATTATCCTGTCGGTTGTGGTCATGCGACTGGTATCCAGAGCAGAGGTCCGGGGTCCCGGCCTGACTTCGGAGGCTGACATAAGAGCAGATTTTCTGGTTCTAACCTTGGCTTTGGCTGCAATCCTGACCTTGCTGATGATTTCATCGGCAAGCGCCATGACACCTTCAGAAACATCAATGGTTGGTTTTGACACATAGTCAATGGCACCCAGTTCCAGAGCGCGCAGCGTTGTGTCGCAGGATTTCTGAGTGAGAGCACTGACCATGATTACCGGCAAAGGATTTGCGTGCATCAACT
>CAIRBT010000058.1 GCA_903876875.1 uncultured Geobacteraceae bacterium | reverse complement strand
TCAGAAAATGGAGTCAACGGAGAAGTTTTTGCTGCGGTTGTACTTGATACGATGCATGAAGTTAATTTTATTAATAATGTGGAGCGTAAACCGGAAGACCTGTTCAAAGGATTCAGTCTTGAGTTGGTAAAGAACAACTTGACGAGTCGGGGGTTGACAGTTACCAAAGCACAGGTTAAAGATATATTCGGCATAGTCCTTGGGAATATGTTTTTCGAGACGACAGACAGGGCTGATCAAAGCAGATTATCGGCATTCATCAGGAATTCAGGGCTTGACGCAGAACTGGGAAGCGATGCGCCTGGATTTGGCGCTATGTTTGATAATGTGGGAGGCCGCTGGACAGGTGATCTTCATATGATGGCGTTTTTGGCATATTATGGCCTTGATGCCGAAAAATACTGGAACACAGCCAGGCTAGGAAGGATTCAGGTTAAAGAAGGCAGCCATATCGCAAATAGAATAGGCGATAAGATTCTAGACGAAGGCATAACAGATATTGCCTTGGTGGTGCCTGATGAGCTTTTCTGGTTTGGTAAATCCAATGAGCAGAATTTTAATGAAAGCATATGGCAGAATGGCTTCGCAAACCTTGTAGCTATCAGAAAATCTCAATGGGATGCGCAAAAAGAACATTATAGGAATGACAAGAAAAAACTTGTCATAGATATGACAGGTGATGCAGCTGTTTATGATGTGTCATTTAATGTCGTGGCTGTAAAAACGCGAAGTCTTGGAAGGCTGACTAATCAGGAATTGGCAAATACCTTCGCGGAGCTATTTACCACTTTTTACGGGATAACGACTGTCGTAGGAGATCGTTTGATTGATAGGGCCCTTAGAAAAGCCGGATATACAGCGGATGATGTTGATCTAAATGACGTGAATAATCCTGCTACAAAAATCGTGCAGCAAAATCTTTATGTGCGGCAGCCGTATGTGGAACTAGGCAAAGGCCTTTTAGAAACTAAACTAAAAGCTTTACAGGAAATTGCCAAGGCCGTTCAGGAATCCACCAGAGTAATGCAGGCACTGAACGAACGATCGCAGCAGGTGGGTGAAATAGTTGATGTAATTGTTGAAATTACTGATCAGACGAATCTCCTCGCGCTGAACGCCGCCATTGAAGCAGCACGAGCAGGAGAAAACGGGCGCGGCTTTGCTGTGGTCGCCGACGAAGTGCGCAAGTTGGCAACAAGCACCGCAGAGGCAACGATAGGGATCACCCAGCGGGTAAAAGCAATTCAAGTTGATGCCACCCAAGCGGTCAACGCCATGAACAGATGCTTGGAACGGGTAGAAAGTGGTGTTAATCATGCTGGTATGGCAGGAGAAGCATTGCAGCAAATCGTCGGAAGTGTTTCATCTCTCCAGGAGATGGCCAGTGAAATCGCCCTGGCAACGGTCGAACTGAGTGAAACAGCGGAAAAAATTAGTGCTGACATCATTGAAATTGAATGTATTTCAGCTGAGACAGTAAAGGCTGCCGCAGGAATAGCAGGAGAATCCGATGCCCTGGCCGTACTCGCGGTTGAGCTAAAGGGGGAGATAAGCAGGTTTACCCACACACGGAGCCACGAAGCGAGGGAGACCACCATTACATTAGCTGAACACCGTGAAACCTTCCGGCTTACCTCACTGAAGCCTCTCCACGCGGGAGTGTAATAGAGTCGTACTGGATAGGAGACAATTGACTATGGCAGAGAGAAACATTTCAAGATATACTGAAATCGGGCGTAAAATGCGTACAATAGTTCCTGACAAGTTTTCCCCAGCATATGAATGGGAGGAACTTGTACAAAGAATGTGCGCGTCGCAAGATATCAGTCTGCGTGCCATTGGTTTGAAAGAACGTGATGAGTTAAAGCACCGCCATTAACTGTTTCAGGAGAAGGGTACATGGATTCATTTGTTTTCAAGGCATTTGCCTTCGGTGGCGAACTTGATCTGAACAGGTTGGCCCAAAAGCTTGGTATTACCCGGAAGTACCGCTGGGAAGAACCGATGATCCTCAACCCGGTCACCTTTGCCCTCGCCACCGGCAACGATACGGAACGGGTCTACCTCTACTATTTCGGGGGGGTCGTTTTTCTCAACTGTTCAGGTGATATGATTGT